>JAJRYN010000027.1 GCA_024275755.1 archaeon
AAATACCTGTGAGCGAGCAATTCCTTCTTGGTAAAACATATCCCTCATTGAAGAATTACATTGAAAATTGGAGATATCCCACAAGTAAAGAATATGTTTTTACGACAAAAAGAGGGAAACTAAGAGAGAATTTTGTAAGAAGAGTTGTAAAATATGCTGGTTTGCAAATTGGATTAGATTGGATCCATCCACATAGCTTTAGACATTTTTATGCTACAAATCTGCTAAGAAATGGTGTAAATATAAGGATTGTTCAGCGGTTGTTAGGACATGCTGATATCAAAACTACAGCAAGATATCTCCATATTGTAGAAGATGATTTACATAAGGCAATAGAAAAATTTGAGGATCCTGTAAAAAGTATAAGAGGAGTTGCAAAGCAACGGCTTAGCTTTGCAAACTCTCCTCTTATAAAGTTTCATGGGCCCGCCCGGATTTGAACCGGAGTCTCAGGCTCCCAAAGCCCGAAGGATAAACCAAGCTACCCCACGGGCCCTGCATCGTAAAATAAAAAAGGGTAAAAAACTTTTCTGCTGATGAGAAAATTTATCGCTTATACCTTGCTTGCTCTTGCTTTCATCATAATTTATGGCTCTGCAGCTCTGAGTTTTTTTGTGACAGCAGAGTATGAATTGAGTATGAATTTAATCTTATTTTCTCTAGTCCTTAATTTTATTGTGATGTTCTTTCCAGTTGTAATTTTTGTTTATTTAATATATGGAAATGTATGGGAAAATCTTTATTTCAGGAAAGAAAAATTGGCTATATCAATTTTATATGGCTTAGTTGCTACCATCTTATTTATTCTAGCATCAAGCATAATTCTCTATGTAGTGGGATACAAAGAAGAAAATCCTCTGGCAGAAGAAATTGGAAGAAGTATAAATTTGGCATTTCTCATATTAATACCTCTCATATCTTCAATAAGCGAGGAGACTTTTTTCAGAGCCTTTATTCAAATGCGACTGGAAAATAAATTTGGCTTTGTACCATCTTTACTCATCTCCTCCATTTTATTTGCTATAGCTCATCTTGAATACAAAACCTACATACAGATTATTATGCCTTTCTTCTTTGGTATTGTTCTCGGTATTTTAATGCATAAAAGCAAAAATATAGCAGCTCCTATCTCTGCTCATTTTTTCTACAACTTCTTTAGCTTAGCAATTTTTTTATATCAGTAATTGTTGTTTAAATTAGCGATGAGAGTATGGAGACGGAGTTGGGAGAATAGATTAGCATTAAAACCTTTTTGGATAAATTTAATTATACTATGGGTTAGCATACCTCTTTTTTGTGAAATCCTCGGGAGAGCATTTGACGTGAAATACTTTGGAATGCTGGTTGGCTTCATAATTTCGTTAATAAAGACATGCAGCGATTACATCCAGCTAAAATATTTATGACTGAATGCCCCATTTATTCCATTTCTTTCCAGCATATTCGGGCTTTTCTAATTTTTCTTCTATCCTTAAAAGCCTGTTGTATTTTGCCACTCTTTCTCCTCTCGCAGGGGCCCCAGCCTTTATCTGTCCCGTTTGCAAAGCCACAGCCAGATCAGCTATAAAATCATCACATGTATCTCCAGAACGATGAGACACCATGATGCTATATCCATTCTTTTTGCATATCTCTGCCACTTCTATTGTTTCTGTTAAAGTGCCAATTTGATTTGGCTTCAGCAACAAAGCATTGCATGCCTTCTTTTTTATTCCTTTCCTCAGCCTTTTGGCATTTGTAACAAATAAATCATCCCCAACAATCTGCACTTTGTTCCCAATTTTTTCAGTTATTTCTGCAAAAGCATCCCAGTCCTCCTCATGAAAGGCATCCTCTATAGAAATTATAGGATATTTCTTTGCCAGCTCCACATAATAATCCATCAATTCGCCTGCTTCCATTTCTTTATTCAAAAAATATTTTTTCCCCTTGTAAAATGAGGAGGCAGCACAATCTAAGGCAAGCATAACTTCTTTTTCATATCCATTTTCCTCTATTGCCTTCATAATTATTTCTAAAGCATCCTCTGTTTCGTTTAAAGGAGGGGCGAAACCACCTTCATCACCAACATTTATGGCAGCTTTTCCAAATTTCTCTTCAATTTTTTTCTTCAGCGTATGATAAATTTCGCATCCCATCTGCAATGCTTGGCTGAAGCTTTTTGCTTTCACAGGCGCAATCATGTGTTCCTGTATGGCCAAATCATTTCCTGCATGCACCCCACCATTTATAACATTCACGAATGGAACCGGAAGCAAACAAGCTTTTTCATTCAAATATTCATATGGCTGCATTTCTAAAGCAAAGGATGCACATTTGCAAACTGCTATGGATACTGCTATACATGCATTCGCTCCAAGTAAGCTTTTATTTCTGGTGGCATCTATTGCAATAATTTTTTTATCTATTGTCTCCTGCTCCCTGACATCCATGCCTTTTATAGCTGGGGCAATTATCTTTTCAATATTTTCAACAGCCTTTTTAACGCCTTTTCCATGAAATTCTTTGCCGCCATCTCTTAACTCCACTGCTTCTTCCTTTCCCTTTGATGCCCCTGATGGTGCGATAGCAACTCCTTTTGCCTTTTTTGTTGCTACCTCTGCCTCAACAGTAGGATTTCCTCTTGAATCTAGAACTTGCCTAGCTTTTACATATTCAATTCTGAATTCCATAGAAAATAATATCAATTTTATTTATTTACCTATGGATTTACTTTCTATACTGCTAATTGCCATTGCCCTTTCAATGGATGCATTCGCTGTTTCTGTAGCAAGTGGCATAGCAATGAAGAAGCATGCTTTCAAAATGGCTTTATCGTTTGGAAGTTTTCAGGCAATAATGCCCATTATAGGATGGAGTGCTGGTATAGGCATAAAAAACTATATTTTTTCCTTTGATCACTGGGTTGCCTTCTTTCTTTTGCTTGCCATTGGTTTAAAAATGATTTATGAAGCCGGAGAAATGAAAGAGATAAAAATAAACAACTATACCATGCTCATGCTTTCATTTGCTACGAGTATAGATGCATTGGCGGTGGGAATAACTCTTTCATTAATTGGTGTGGAAATTTTCTTTCCTGCATTGATAATTGGCGTAATAACCTTTTTTATCTGTCTATCTGGGTTTTTTATATCCAGCAAACTGAAATTTGAGAAGGCGGAAATTGTTGGTGGCATAATTTTAATTGCTCTTGGAGTGAAAATACTGATTGAGCATTTAATGGGATGAAATGAATGAAGTGCTTTTATCTCAAAAAGGCGTGAAAATCTGGATAGCATGTTGAAAATGTTCTTTTCATTACATTGAAAGCAGAATTCCCGCTGCCAGTGCAAGTAAAATTCCTATGGCATTGGGCAAAGACAGTTTTTCCTTTAAAATCAAAATGCTCAGCAAAACAGTTACAACAGGATATAGGGCCGTAAAGGAAGTTATTATGCTTGCTTTGTGTTTCTGCAAAATAACATACCATATTATTGTTCCAGCAAATCCAATAACAGTTGACAAAATAATAAAAAGCACACCTTTCCTAATCTCAAAATTTTCTGGAAATGAATATGCGATTATAGCTATGCTTAATATAATGCCTGTCAGATATGCATAAAATAATGCATTTTTAATTCCTATATCACTGGAACCAATTTTAAATAGGAATGCCCACAGTCCCCATAATATAATGACTGCTATGCACCAAGCTACTATGCCCTTCATTTTTTAATGATTTCTTTCTCCATCAGTTTTTTTCTTTCTTTGGCAGTCCTTCCAGTTGCCTCAAATAAAAAATCATTCCATTTTTTGAGTATAGCATAATCAGCAGTAACTTCTTCTGGAGGAGTTATGTCAACAATGAAGCCATTTCCCTCTTTTTTAATGTAAATCTTTCCTATTCCCTCTGCTTCAAATTCTATTCCTTTTTCAACATCTCCTTCAACATCAAAGTATTTTTTTATTAGAGCGTTCAAATCTGGCTTATGCCCTCGCTTTATTGAATACTTTCGCATGGAATGATATAGAAAATGTTTATAAAAATTCTTAGCCCAGAAAACGTTTCGGATAGAGAGTTTATTTAGCTACTTGCACGAGAAATAGCCCATAAAATTATTCATCCACTGCCCTTCACACTGCCAAAACATTTTATAAAATCTTTTTAATACAGAACAATGAAAGTTGTTATTTCTTTGGGGGGCTCGCTCATTTCTCTAAAAGAATCAGATTACATAAAGGAAGTAGCGAATTTAATTAAAAAGGCATCAAAGGATTTTGATTTGTACATAGTTGTAGGTGGTGGAAAATTAGCAAGAGAATATATACAAACAGCAAGAAAATTCTGCAGCGATGAAAGATATTTAGATAAGCTGGGAATAATGGCAACCCGCCTGAATGCAATGCTGATAAATTCCTTTTTCAAAAAAGAAATTCCAGAGAGCATCGAAGATGCAGCAAAAATAGCTCCGCCAGTAATAATGGGTGGCACAACGCCTGGCCATTCAACAGATGCTGTTGCAGCGATGCTCGCTAGGGAAGTAAATGCAGAGCGCCTCATAATAGCAACAGATGTTGATGGCATATATGATAAAGATCCGAAGAAATATGAGGATGCAAAGAAGCTAGACAAAATAAGCATAAAGGAGCTTAGAAAAATGGCAGGAGAAGAGTGGAAGAAGGCTGGAGAAAGCGCTGTTATCGATTCCATAGCTTGCAGAATCATTGAAGAGGAAAAAATAGAAACCTTTGTTGTTAATGGAAAAAAATTGAATGAATTGGAAAATGCTATATATGGAAAAAAGTTTAATGGAACTGTAGTGGAGGTAAAATGATTCCCCAGCACAGCCATTGTCAAATATGCGGAAAGGCGATTAAGTATGGGGAAGCAGTGTGCAGTGAAAAATGCAAAAAGGAATATGAACAATTTATCAAGAAAAGGAAAATGTATATTTATATAATGTATGCTGCCCTTATGTTTCTTATACTCATGATAGTTCTTCAATTATTTGGTTAGGCAGGCTGCAAAATAATCATATATAGGGTTTTAATTCAATTTTTGATGAACCCTTATCTTCCAATACCAGCAAAAATCGTGGATTGCCAGCAATTTCCTTTCGAGAAAAAACTTTTCAGGATCAAAGCATCCATAGATTTCATACCGGGGCAGTTTGTTGAAGTCTCTTTGCCAGGTATAGGTGAATTTCCTGTTTCTATATGTTCTGCTCCTTCTGAAAAGGATTATTTTGAAATATGTATAAAAAGGGTTGGGAGAGTAACATCGTATTTATTTAAGTTTGATAGAGGAGATTTTATTGGATATAGAGGGCCATATGGAAATGGTTTCCCGATGGAAGAAATGAAGGGAAAGGATGTTGTTGTAGTTGCTGGAGGGCTTGGAATATTGCCTTTGAGAAGCTTCATAAAAGAATGTATTTATAAGGAATCCTGCAAATCGCTGAAAATTTTATATGGTGTAAAGGAGCCGGATGACATGCTTTTCAGAAACGAATTGGAAGAATGGAAGGAATATGCAGAAATTATAGAAGTTTTTGAAAAAGGAGGGGAAAGGCAGGGGTATGTAAGCGATTTTATCAAAGATGCAAATCTGAATGGAAATGAAATGGCTCTAGTGTGTGGGCCGCCTGCAATGTTTGAGCCAGTTGTTAAAAAACTTTTGAAAGAAGGCATTAAAGAAGAAAAAATATTTTTGTCTGTGGAAAGAAGAATGAAATGTGGTATGGGTAAATGTGGGCACTGTATTATGGGGGGCAAATATTACACATGTATAGATGGGCCTGTTTTCAAATATACTGATTTTAAGCATGCCATTTTATAGCAACGATAATAGATAAATAAGGGATATGTTTTTCCCTTTTGAAATGCTCCCGATAACATTTAAGCAATATTCAGTAGCAATAGATGAAAGGGTATGTTCAAGATGCAGAATATGTATTTCCATATGCGAATGTTTCGAGTATGATGATGCAAGAGATGTAATCAGAGTAAATACTATTTCATGTAAGGGTTGCGGAATCTGTATAGCATCCTGTCCATCCTCTGCCATTTATCATGTATACGATGATGGGATATTTTATGATGTAATAGGAAAAAGAGAGGCTGTTGCATTTGATTGTTTGAATTGCGGCTATGAATGTGTGGAAGAGGAAGGAAAATTAATTTTTTGCATCAGAAGACTCAATATGGGGAAAGCTTTAGAAGCTATTAGAGAGGGCAAGGAAGTTGTTATCAAAAAATGCCTTCTCTCAGATGAAAAAATTGATGAAAAAGAAGAAAAAATATTGAAAATGGAGGAGATTCTTGCAATATTTAAAATGGAGAAAAAAATGAAGGTGGAATAGTGCTGGATGAGGTGATAGAGAAATCAAAAGCATATTACTGCGTTGAATGCAGGAAATGCAGTTCAATCTGTCCAATCACAAGAATATATGGCAAATTTTCTCCAGCAAGCATTGTTGAAAGAAGTTTAATAGGTATAGAGGAAGAAGTACTCAACAGCATGGACATATGGAAATGTTTGAGTTGTGGATTGTGCGAGGAAGTGTGTCCTTCTGGTGTTGAGTTCCTCCATTTCATGAGGGAAGTAAGAAATGGA
The DNA here is from genome assembly GCA_024275755.1 of archaeon. Taxonomy (GTDB): domain Archaea; phylum Thermoplasmatota; class E2; order UBA202; family JdFR-43; genus JdFR-43. Next base: position 6,596 of record JAJRYN010000027.1, read on the forward strand.
GCTAGGAAACAAGGAAACGAAGGTATACCTACACATGAAGGTGTTTTTGAAAGCATAGCAAAGTTAATGCTGGAAAAAAATATGGAGATGAACTGGCTTGATAACGTGGAAACAGATGAAAAATCTGGCATAGTCTATTTTGCTGGCTGCCTGCCATTTTTTGATATAATGTTTAAGGAAATAGGGTTTGATGGAAAGGGTATTGCTGAAAGCACCGTCAAATTACTCAATAAATATGATATCAAGCCATCGATAATTTATGGATGCTGTGGACATGATGCTTTATGGAATGGAAATGTGGAGCTATTCAATGAACTTATGAATAAGAATATGAAATTGCTGAAGGAAAGAAAGGCAAGGAAAATAATATTTTCCTGTCCCGAATGTTACAGGACTTTCAAAATGGATTATCCTTCCATGGATGTTGAACTAATGCATATATCAGAATTCCTTGCTGATAAAGATATGAAAGGAGGAGAGACGGGAAAGGAATATACATTTCACGATTCATGTCGTCTTGGAAGACATCTTGGCATATATGAAGAGCCACGCAATGTGCTCAAAAAGGTTGGCATAAAAGTCAAGGAAATGGAGCATAATAAAGAGTTAGCTGTTTGCTGTGGCACCTCTGCCTGGATGAATTGCGACTGGAAATCAGAGGAAATAAGAAAGGAAAGGCTTAAAGAAGCAAAAAAGGTGGCAGATGTTATGATAACTTCCTGCCCAAAATGCCAGATACATTTTAAATGCACCCTCAGCCATGAAAATTATGGTGTTGAGATAAAAGAT
>JAJRYN010000028.1 GCA_024275755.1 archaeon
ATCCAGCAACGCTCATACATGGTGTAAGAGTTATTGAGAAGAGGAAGGGCGAATGAAATGGGAGTAGAGGAGCATAGAAAACACGCTATTCAAAACATTTCATTTGCTGTGATTACTGTAAGTGATAGCAGAAATGAAGCAACAGATGAAAGCGGAAAGCTGATTAAAGAAATGGTGAGGGAAAGGAGGCATAGCATAGCGGAATACAGAATCATAAAAAATGACAGGAAGGAGATTGAAGATGCAATGAAGGAATTGCTTGACAGAAATGATGTGGATGCCATCATATTTTGCGGAGGAACGGGCATATCATCAAAAGATATGACCGTCGATACTATAAAACCCTTCTTGGAAAAGAAATTACCCGGCTTTGGAGAGATGTTTCGAATGCTGAGTATGCAGGAGATAGGAACGGCAGCTATGTTAAGTAGAGCTACAGCAGGTATTGCCAATAAAAAAGCAGTATTCTGTATTCCTGGCTCAAAAAATGCTGTAAAACTTGCGATGGAAAAAATTATACTGGAGGAATGTGGCCACATTTTATGGGAGGCGAGGAAATGAGACCATTTCGCCAGCTAATAAGTTTTGAAGAGGCAAAAAGAATAATAATGGAAAATACACAAGAAATGGAAAGAAATGAGGAAGTAGATATAGTTGATGCAGTCGATAGAATCCTTGCCACCGATATTTATGCTCCTTTCAATGTTCCTGGCTTTAAAAGAGCTGCAATGGATGGATATGCTGTCAGAGCTGAAGATACCTTCAATGCTTCCTTAACCAATCCAAAAAAGCTCCGTGTTATAGGCAAGATATTTGCAGGAGAGGCAAGCAGCAAAAAAATAGGCGGAGGCGAATGCATTCAAATTGCCACGGGCGCTGTTTTGCCTGACGGAAGCGATGCTGTTGTAATAGTTGAAGATACTGAAAGGCAGGGCGACTATGTTGCCATATACAAGCCTGTTTACCCTGGCGCTAATGTTTCGCAACCAGATGCAGATATTAAAAAAGGACAAAAAATTCTATCAGAAGGCGAGGTTTTGAATCCCCCAAAAATAGGAGTGCTTGCTGCCCTTGGAATGAGAAAAGTTAAAGTTTATAAGAAGCCAAAGGTGGAGATTTTTCCTACAGGCAAAGAAGTTGTTGAGCCCGGTAAAAACCTTGAGAAAGGCAAAATATATGATATAAATTCATATACCCTTGCCTCCCTTTTGAAAAAAGCAGGAGCAGAGACAAGAATAAATGAAATTGTGGGTGATGAAAAGGAAGCGGTTGAAAAAGCTATTGAAAAAGCGAGCAAAGCTGATTATGCAATTTTTTCTGGTGGGAGTAGTGTAGGGGAGAGAGATATATTGGCGGATGTTATCGAAAAGAAAGGCAAACTCCTTTTCCATGGAATAGCTGTGAAGCCAGGGAAGCCTACAATATGTGGTATAGTTGGTAACACACTTATTTTAGGAATGCCTGGCTATCCAACATCATGCCTCACCAATGCTTACGTTCTTTTGCTTCCATCCATAAGAAAGATGACCCGCCTCCCGCTTGAATTAAAAAAAGAGGAGGTTATACTGGCAAAAAGCATATCATCCACCATAGGAAGGCACCAGATTTATACAGTAAAAGTGAAAGATGGAAAAGCATATCCTGCATTTAAGGAATCTGGGGCGATAACCAGTATGAGTATGGCAGATGGCTACATAGAAATACCTGCCAATGTGGAATTTCTGGAGGAAGGAAGCAAAGTTACAGTAACCTACTTTTAAATGAAATCTTTTATCTCCTCCACTATTTCCCTTAATGAAGGAACATCAAAGAATTTTCTTTCTGTTATTTCATTACAGCACGCCTGATAAAGCATTGAAATAAGTTCAGCAAGGCGCGGGGGCAATGGAGGCGGGGAGCTAACATGACTCTTCCAGTTCATTCTATCTTTCTTTTTTGCTTCCTTCACCTCTTCATACCAGGGTGTGCTGCGATAATATATGCGGGCAATTTCCTTGCTAACTGGCGTGTCATCAAAGGTAAAGCGGCATTCATCAGGGGTTCCTATGACATCGACAACCATCATGTTACGATACTCATCAAAACCATATTCCACCTTCCCATCCTCATTTGTTAATCCTGCTTTTTTTGCTTCCTTAGTTATTAAATCATTTATGAGCATTGTAATTTTCTTCATCTCTTCTATTTCGTCGTTGCTCAATCCTGCTATCTCTTTTGCCTCTTCCCAGTTTATATATCTATCTGTAATTTCAAGTTTTGTCGAAACATCAAGAATCGGCTTTTCCAATTTTTGCCCTGGCTCTGGCTTTTCTTTTAAGCCAATATCTTCAAGCTTCAAACTACCTTCCTCCAAGCGACGAAATACACTTGAGCCAGCTGGCAGGGAATTACGATATATGATTTCGAGGGGAATAAGGAAGTTACCTTTTTCCTTTCTGTAAATGGAATAATCATATTTTCCTTCATGAATCGATGGCCTCAGCACCCTCAAAAGTTTCATTCTCATTTTATTACTTGCTTTTTCCACCTCTTCAAATTTTTTCACTTCTCCATTTTCCACCACGCCGATATAATGTGTTTTTATGCCCAATTCCTCAAGTTTTTCAAAAAAATAGGCGGACATCATGCATATTGCTGCTCCTTTATTTTTTATATGGTCTGGCATTTCCCCCCAGTCAAAAACGGAGTAGCGATCGGAAAAGACGAATTCGCCTATGCCCATTTTATTTTCAGTGGGCTTCTCAATAACAATCAAATCTTTCACACTTCCCATTTTTTCACCACCATGGAATTTGCAACCATCTATTAAAATTTTTTTGCAATCACACTTCAAGAGTATTTTCTTCTGAACCATATTATTGTAACTAATGAAACAATGATAACAACAAGTTCAAATCCTGGCTGTTTCCCTCCATTTTCCTCTTCTTTTTCTATTCCCAATGTTTCCATTGCTTCACCAAAATTATTCCATATGTCATCAAGCTCTTTATCCTTATAACTGCTTACATCTATGCTTTCTTCTGTTACAACAGCTTTCTTATTCTTTTCCACTTCTTCATAGCTTATTCCATTATCTACGCCTACACTTCCATTCATTACATATAACAATGCTGTTTCATTTTCTACGCTTAAAATAAACTCGCTGTGAGGTGTGATTTTAATTTTATCTCCTGCCTTGTATGTTGTGCCGGTATTGCTTTTAACAACTACTCTCCCCTGCACAACTTTTATTCCGTCTTTCTCAATTTCTATTACTGCATCGCCAAACCATCCATACTGCATTGCAAGAATTTCTTCCATTGGATTTCCATTCAAATCAAATAAAATCATATAAATTCCATCTCCTTGGCTGAAATCTGCTTCTATTCTTGTATTTTTCTCAATGAAAATACAGCATGCCATTCCATCTGAAACATCCCAAGCACCATAATATGGCTCTTCAACTGTATAAGGTGTATTATTTACGCCTGCTTTAACTTTCGTCATCCATGATGGCTCTACAGCAATAAGCAATGGATATCCATACAACCCTTCTACTTCATCAATGTACAGGTTACCATGGATCCATACCCTGCATCCATATCCTCCATTCCATAGCAAATCCACATCGCTTAATTCATCTCTGCATTCCGGCTCAATGGCAACAATAAACGGCAACAAATCATGTATTGAATATGGATAATGCTTCAGATATTTATGGCATAGCTCACATGCTCTTGCAAAAATTTCATATGTTTTTGTTTGTGGATTATCATATTTCTCCTTTACATATTCCAGATAAAGACCATTTAAAAGCAAGCCTGCTACAGCCCCTTCAATTTTATCTCCTTCCTTGGCAAAATGACATGATGTATCATAATAATCGGTAGGAGCTAAAAATTGCTCTTCTATAAGCTCTTTTTCTTTTACATAATCAACCATTAATGAAGCAAAGAATTCGCTATGTCCTTCTTCAAATGCAAAGTAAATGTTTGTTTCGCTGCACGTTCCTCCATGTGCTCCTCCAAGATAATCATCTACATCTTCATCTGCAAAATGATATGCATGCTCTTTCAAAGCATGGGCAAATTCATGGAATATGCTGTCAAATTCATCTGAATCATATGTATAAATGTTGCCAGCTGGATTACTCATATTTATTATATTCAAGGAAGGGTCATAGCCAGGTGTTACTCCCCTTTCATAATAAATGGGTATGCTGTCTATCATTGCCAAATCAAATTTATAGGCATCCTTTACATTGCTGTAAAAGTTACTCTCTTGCAAGAATTTATAAATGTAATATTTTATCCTCTTTTCCCATGCTAAAACACTCCTTAGCTTTATCTCAAATCCATTCGTTCCATCTTTCTGTTTGTAACCTTTTTTACTCCATAGCACCTCCCATTCATTATCAACTTTAATCCAGCAATGTCTTGCCTTCTTAATTGTTAAATGAGTAATATTTCTGCCATTTATACTGACATCGCATTCAATGAAGGCTTTTTGTGGTAGCAAGCTATCGTCTTTTACTCTATTAATATAGCTTGTATCATCTGTGAAAACATCAATCCATATTTTGAAGTTCCCATCTCCAGTTGAGTTTACCAAGCTGACATTGAAAACTTTATCCATTCTTATTTTTCCATCTAAAAAATCAAACTCATCAAAATATTCTTTATAACCTGTTGCTACATGTTCAACAGTTACGTTATAATATGGGGATGGTTTTATGTTATTCTCTCCATAATATACAACCATTTCTTCTCCTTCAATCAAATTGAAATTATATTCAAAATATATTGTTATATTTCCAATTTTATATTGTTGCTCCTCTCTCCCCTCCTCATCCCTGTTTTCTTCTCCCGTTTTCTCTTTTATTAGTTGTTGTAAAGCTGTTTTTAAGTTATTAGTTAAACCATCTGTAAAAGACGAATATAATTTTATCGATTCAAGTTCATTTATAATTAAGCTTTCTGGATTTATTTCATATACAATATCTTTTTCATATTCTGTTTCTTTCCTTATGCTATTGACATCTACATCAATCTTTATTTGAACTTTCACATAAACTTCATAGTCTTCCATGGAGAAATATTCCAGACAATATATTTCATAATCTCTTTCAATATATCTGAAAAGTGTGCCTTCCCAATCCCCAATTTCTATGGAATATGCAATAAGTCTATCATTACTTTCCTCATATACATCATATTTATTCTTTAATTCATTTACATCATATTCAAAAGTATATCTACATCCTCTAGATGGGTCTAAATTGTCAATATATATCTTGATGCGAGCCTCTATTTCATGCCAGTAAGTATAATAAGTTTGATATATTTCATCAAAATACTGGTAGGTTCCGTTGACTTTGACTGCATCTTCAACCTGCTTAAATATAGATAGTGTAGCCTCGTACTCGTCAAAAAAACTTCCACCGTAGTCGTGAATATATGGCTCGCTCCTGAATTCACTATCTCCTTGAAAATTTGATGGAACAGGTAAGTCAATGTTATTCAGAATGTTTTGTAGCATTGCTTCTATTTTTTCATCATCTATTTCTCCATTCCATGCCTCTGCGCCCATCACTAACAAAAATGCAATAAATAATGTGGGAAGTAAAGCCCGATGCATTTTACCTCCTCAAAATATAAAATTTTTTGTTATAAATGCTTTGTGGCATAAATCATAACTCTTGTCAGGCTTTGCAAGAATCGCTGAAATTATATAAACGAGAAGAATAGCTGTAAGAAAAATAAGCACATTCCTCACCGTCTTGTATTTCTTAAACATAACCAGATATGCTATGAGGGCTGTTACAGGCACTAAAAAATAGATTGATTCAATACCCGTGAGTATTTCTAGTATCACAGCAACTGCCTCCATATCAGCAGCAATTGTAAAGATATTTGCTATAGATAATATGGAGACCATGAAAACAGTGAACTTTTTTGAATAAAATGCATTTGTTATCTCTGGAAGACTTTTCTTGGTTGCTACAGCTATCCTTGATACTGTATCCTGCACAGCAATCATCATGGGTGTGGAAAGCAGCATGAGCCAAAGCAACGAGAAACCCGTTGTTGAACCAATTATAGTATATGTGACTATACCGGCGGGATCATCTCCAGCTCCTCCCGTTATTATACCTGGACCAAAAGCAGCAAATCTTTTTCTTGCTCTTTTACTGCGCATTTTGTTATCAAAGTTATCCTGAATATCTTAATTAATTTATGTATCGGTTTATTTGATTAGTCTCCTTTCTATATTTGTAAACCATCATTTTTTGGCTATCCTAGTTCCAACTCTTTCGCCTTTTATCGCTTTCGTTAGATTCCCCCTCACCATCCCATTTATGAAATATACAGGGCAGGAAATCTTCAATGCCTCATCAATCTTATTTCTCACCCCACCTGTAACATCTATTCCCGCCACCTCCCGGCGAAGCGAGATTTTCTCATTTATTTCTTCAATTAACCTTGCATCTTTATGCACCTTTGGATCTTTATCATAAATGCCGTCAACATCCATCAAAAAAATCACTTTTTCTGGCACAAATTTCTGGGCAAGATATGAGATAATTTGATCACCTGATAGAATGTCGATGCCTTTATCTTTTGCAATGACAACATCTCCAAAAAGCACGGGAATAAAATCTCTTGCAATAAACTCCTCAATCACCTTAGTCCATCCATCAATTATCTGTCCGTTTTTTATAATGAAAATTGATGAGGGGCTGATTGAAAATGCAGGCAGGCCTGTGTTCAAAAAAATTTCGATAATCTTTTTATTAAGCTCCAGCATTGCCTGATGCGTTTTGCTCACGCCACCCATATTTTCTTTTTTCAGCCCTTCTCTTATTCTATATTCCTTTGCCAAAGGATGGCCAAAGCTCCCCCCACCATGCACAAGCAGAAATCTCTTTTCTGGATAAAAAGCAGCTATTTCCTCGGCAATTTGTTTAACAACGCCTTCATTAAATGAGAATGGCTTATTCTTATCGCTTATTACACTCCCTCCAAGTTTTACAATAATCATTTTACTATAACTTCCGCCTCTTTTTCCCCTGCCTCAATTATGATGTAGTCGCCATCTTTTATCTTATCAATATCTATTCCATCCACGCAAACTATGCCTGCTAAAATTGCTCCTGTAGCAACGATGGTTTCTGTCTCCTTATTTATTATTGCTTTTGGCGCCACTCCATTTTTCTTTAGTCCATATATAACATAGCTTCCAACTGTAGAACCTTTGCCATATGGAAACACGAGAATTTTATCTTTAACACATTTTCCTTCGAGCTCATGTCCTTTTTCTATCACAATGCCTGTCTTCATGTCTATGCCGCCGTAAAAGCCTATTGGCTCTTTACTTACTAAAGCTTCTCCCTCCGCCTTGCCCGGATATATGGTACGAGCTTTCATTCTATCCCTCCAGCAAATCCTCCATACTTTTGAAAACAACCTTTTGCTTGCAGAAGCCCGGCAAATAATGAGCTGCCTTGCCAGAATTTACAGCAGTTGTATTAAACAAATTTTCAATAGGCGAGACAACCATGCAAGTATCAGCAATAATTTTTCCTCCTGCCTGATTTATTTTTTCATCCAGTCCGATTTTTTTTGCAATTTCTTTTACAGCCCTAGAAGTGCAAATCCAGAACGGCTTCTTTGTCTTCTTTCCTTCGACAAGCCTTGCTATTTTAATTATTTCGTTTAATGAAGCATGAGGACAGCCAAAAATTATTATGTCTGGCTCATCTCCTGTATTCAGCTTATCATATGTTTCCTTTAATTCTTCCTTCCCAAACTCTATTTTTTCCAAGCCATCAATGCTTACTTCTTTTGCTTCTGGTGTTATACCTTCAACATGATACAACGCCACAGCTCCTGAAGCTGCCATTGCCGCACCCAGAGCCTTCGAATCATCAACTTCTGCATCTTTTATACCTCGGAAATAGGGAATGTTTTTCTTTACTTCTTTGCCTATATAATATCCCATTGCTGCAAAATCCGTGCTCGTTTTCAATTCAGCTTTAACATCAACTATTACATGTGGCTGCCTGTTTTCGTCCAAATGCAATCCATAGCAGGGAGTAAAGCCTGTTATAGCAGCAGCTAAAGCAGATGGACCTCCTTCCCTATTAGTTCTCGCTCCTATAACAGAATTTGCAAAAGATACGGCAGATGACTCGCTCCAGGCAATATGTTGGCGGTAGCGAGGTAGATTTCCAGCTAGATAGGGGGTACATGTTGCTGATATAACTATGCCCATTTTCTTAAATGCTTCTATAATTGCAGCCTGCTTTTTCGCAAATTCTTCATCTATCCCCATCTCTCTCCAGTTTTCCAAGTCCATGCCCGCTGGATTAAGAAAAGTCAGAACTTTCACTTTTGCCTCTTTCGCAATATCTTCCAAAAATTCAAGGCCTGCATCACCTATACTTTTATAAGAGACACCAGCCACCTGAACAGAAGCAACAGGAATCATTTTTTCTGCATTATAAATGTCTCCAAGCCTCACAAGCAGGCGCATCATCCTTGAAACAACTTCGCCATACTCACCATCCAACATCTTTTCCTGTTCTGGAGTGAGATACATGAAAGTAAAAGGAGGGATTCATTAAAAATATTTTGCTTTTGAAAGATTTAAAAAACAATGTTATGATAAATTCTTATTTTTACAGGAATAAAAATCGTATCACTTATTCTTAAGTTGTTTAAAGCAATCCTTTTATACAATTTTTCATTTATCTCCTCATGAAAAAGTTCATAGTTATATTTTTGGCGTTTATTATGCTTGGCATTACAACAGCAAATGAAACTTTTGATGGAAGAGATAAAGCAAAGCTTGCAGAAAATGCTTCATCAAATGGCAGCTTTATTGTTCAGTGGGAAAAAAGCTATGGCAAATTATGGTGGTGGTCTGCTCGCTATGAAGGACCGCAGCCAGTCGGGGATGCTGATAACGATGGTAAAAACGAGTTGCTTATTGGCGGCAGGGATCCATTTATGAGAGTGATGAAGTATGATGAAAGCAAGACAACATACTATGAAGCTGCAAAGCTCGTTGATCCAGTTTTTGGCATAGGTTATGGAATATGGGTAAAAATAGGCGATAACTGGCATCGCCTTCCACAGCCTTTTGGCTCTGCAACAGGTTTTGGTATAGCAGATATAGACAATGATGGCAAAAATGAAATAGGCGTTGCCTGGGGTCGTCATTTCTCCGCCTTTAAATGGGATGGAAATCGGTATAAGCTGATGGGAAGGTATATCATAATTGGAAAAGATG
>JAJRYN010000029.1 GCA_024275755.1 archaeon
AGACGGAAGCATTGTTAACTGGACATGGAACTTTGGAGACGGAAACATTTCATATGAACAGAATCCACAGCATCAGTATGCAGATAATGGAATATACAATGTTATCCTTACTGTTACAGATGATGATAATGCCTCTGTTACAGTCACCAAGAACATCACCATATTGAATGAGTTGCCACATGCCAATTTTTCTTATTCTAAAAATTATCTGGTAGTATATTTCAATTCTACATCATATGATTTGGATGGTTTTATAGTAAATTACACTTGGAGTTTTGGAGACGGAAACATTTCATATGAACAGAACCCGGAGCATCAATACGCATCAAGTGGAAATTATACCGTTATTTTAATAGTGAGGGACGACGATAATGCCATCAATCTTACCCAAAAAATCATTAGTTTCGAGACCAACCCTCCAGTAACAGAATGTAATCTTGTTCCAATCCATCCAGATGGAGAAAACGGATGGTATGTTTCAGATGTAACTATATTTTTAAATGCAACAGATGAGACTGGGGTGAATATCACTTATTATAGAATTGATAATGGTAGTTGGATGGAATATACAGAGGAACTCGACATTACTCAGGAAGGAATACATACCATTTCCTTCTATTCAGTGGACTATCTAAAAAATGTTGAAGAAATAAAGCAGATAGAATTATTTATTGATAAAACCCCTCCAGTGACGCATATGTTTATAGTTCCTGCTACACCTGATGGATGGAATAACTGGTATACAGGAAATGTTACAATAATATTGACTGCTGAAGATAATTTATCCACCCTCCAATACATCATGTACCAGATTAATGGAACACTTTGGCAATTTGCTGGAGATAATGTTACAATTGTATTTCATGAAAGCGGCATATACTGCCTGAATTATTCGGCTGCGGATTATGCAGGCAATAAAGGAGGAACTAAAACTTACTGTTTCAAAATTGATAAAAATACACCCATCACGGAAATCCAGTATAATGTAACTGATGACAACATCTCAATAACTCTTTCAGCAACAGACGATTTATCAGGTGTAAATAAAACAGAATATAGTATCGATGAGAGCAGCTGGATTGTTTATGACAGCCCGTTTTTAATATCCCGCACTGAAGATCATATCGTGCGCTATAGATCAATAGATAACGCATCAAATGAGGAGAAAATAAAAATGCTTACTCTTAAACACCCATATGCCAACTTTAGCTGGACCCCAGCAATACCCAATATATCAGAAGAAGTAGTTTTCATGGATGCATCATATGATTTGGATGGCCACATTGTAAATTATACATGGAATTTTGGAGATGGAAGCATTGCGTATGGGAGGAATGTAACTCACGCATATGGGAAACATGGCATCTACACTGTAATATTAAGGGTTGTCGATGATGACGGCATGATAAATGTTTCCACCAAGCAAATAATAATAAACAGCATTCCAAAAGCAAACTTTTCTTGGATTCCATCTACCTCAAAAACAAATCAAATGATTGTGTTTGATGCTAGTTCAAGCTATGATTTGGATGGCAATATCGTCTTATACGAATGGGACTGGAATAACGACGGCATATACGATGAAGCAGGAAAAACCCCTGTTGCAAAGTATTCATGGGATGATAATGGAAATTACACCATAGCCCTTAGAGTAACAGATAACAATAATGCATCGAATGTAAGTAAAAAAATAGTGGCAGTGGAAAACAGACCACCATCAGTGGATTTCTCATTCAGCCCATTGAGTCCCGAGCCAGGAGAGGCGGTGTATTTCAGTAGCAATTGCTATGATATAGATGGATATATCACATCATATAACTGGAGTTTTGGAGACGGTACTTTTTCCACCTTGCAAAATCCGCCATATGTATACTCAAGTAGTGGCATCTATATAATTACTCTCATTATCGTAGATGATGATGGTTCCACCAATATCACCTCAAAAAGTATTAATGTTAATTCTCCTACAATAGCAAATTTTGTCTATATGCCAGCATATCCTGTGGATACAGAGACTATAACATTTTTCGACTCTTCGATAGATTCAGACGGAAGCATTGTTAACTGGACATGGAACTTTGGAGACGGAAATATAAGTTATGGAAAAAATATTACTCATAAGTACAAAGATGATGGAATATATATTGTAACGCTAACAATCATTGATGATGACGGAGCATGGGATAGCATCGAAAAGCAAATAGAAGTAGCAAATACCCCTCCTTTAGCTGATTTCTCGTGGCAACCTCACATTCCAGAAAAAAATGAGATAGTGTATTTCAATTCCACATCATACGATTTAGATGGCTACATTGTAAACTATACTTGGAACTTTGGAGATGGAAATATTAGCTATGGAGCACAAGTAATTCATGAGTATACGAAAGATGGAGCATACAATGTTACATTGACAGTCATTGATGACGATGGTGCCAACCACAGCATTTCCTATTTAATAGAGGTGAAAACAAAGAAGTAAATATATGGGTTTGAATTAACTCTTATTATTGTTGCATTCCTTCTCATTTTGTCTAGGAGGAGACTAGTAAAGTGAGTATTTGCAATATAAGTTAATTTTATAAATTTGACAGCATTAGTTAATGGGGGAAAAATGAAGATGAAGATATTTGTATTGGTGGTAGCACTTGCGTTTTTGTTGAACGGAGTCAATATGGCGGGCATGGAAAGTGTAAAAGAAAACAATTATTACAAGGAAAAGATAGAGGCACAGCAGAAATTTACAGGCGAAGTATTATTTTCGAAGGCAGTTATAACTGAAAAAGAAAGCTATGTAGAAATAGCTGTAAAAGAGTGCAATGCATTTCTGATAAAGCCTGGCCATCCATTGTTGCCAAAACTGGTTAAGACGGTGGAATTACCATTTGGTGCAAAAAATATTGAAGTAAATGTTGTTATAGAAACTACAGAACAATACAAAATTTCTAAGCAAATCGTTCCAGCTCCAGCAAGATATCGCCTTTCGGATGGAAAGCTTATGGGGGAGATAAAAAATGAAGAGATATATGAAAGTTCAGAGCCATTTCCTCCAAAATGGTATGATTATCATATAGGCGTGGGTCTTAATAAAAACGGAGAGAGAGTCACACATCTAGCCATCAATATATATCCTGTAAGATACATACCTGCAAAAGGAGAAGTATTGGCGGCTGAAAAGGCAAAAATTAGTATTAAGTATGAGATGCCAGAGGAGAGCAGTTTTTCAAATGCATATAAGCTACTAATAATAGCTCCATCTGTTTTTGCCGATGATTTAGAGCTTCTTGTTGAACATAAAAATTCGATAGGTATACCCACAATACTTAAAACGACAGAGGAAATTTACACAGAATATAATGGAAGAGATGAACCAGAGAAAATAAAATATGCTATCAAGGATGCAATTGAGCAGTGGGGTGTAGAATATGTATTGCTCGTTGGAGGTTTAAAATCAGTTATATATGCTAAGCCAAAGGATAATACAAATGCAGGAGTAAAGGGATGGTATGTTCCAGTAAGATATTCAAACTGGAGATATTGGGAAGGAGATGACCCAGGCTTTATAACCGATTTGTATTATGCTGACATCTATAAATATGAGGATGGGCAGCCTGTTTTTGACGACTGGGACAGCAATGGCAACGGCATATTTGCAGAATATACAATGGCCAAGAAGGATGAGCTTGATTTATACCCAGATGTATACCTTGGCAGGCTTGCGTGCAGAAGTGAGAAAGAGGTCAGAGACATGGTGAGTAAAATAATTGCATATGAAAGCAATGACAAAAGTAGCTGGTTCTACAGAATGATTGGAGTTACAGGAGATGGCTTTTTGGATCAACAGGACTTGAACATAACATGGGATGTAAATAATGTTCCAGATGGAGAATATACGCTATATGCACAGAGCTTCAATGATGAAGGTGAGGCTGGGCCAATAGATATAACTCATTTCACTGTAGACCATAATGCAGAGACAAAGCTGACTTTCAACCATGATGACTATTTAATCCCTGAGCTACAGAATGGCTATCCTGCTCCGCCTATAGCCAAAATTGTTTCCATTTCTGAAGGTGATGTGGTTGGCAAGGATGATTATGCTTACTCCCCTTCCGAAAGAGAAGCATATCTGAATTCTTATTTGCATTGGGCGGATGTGGAATATGTAGATGGTATTCTTTATATAAGGGGCAAGTCATACGATCCAAAACTTTATGGAGATTATACCAACATACATGTGTGGATTGAAAATAGCAATGGTGAAGTGGTATTCGAAGCATGGAGAAATAATACGCTGCAAATTGCAGAAGGCGACTGGACGGTAGGAGAAAAACTTCTTCATGGAAGGGGAGGAGCATTCTATTATATGCCAGATAACTTTGAGAAAATATTCCTTTCCACAGCCAATGGCAACTTTACCGGAAAGCAAGATGTTGTCAATGCGTTAAGCGAGGGAGCAGGCTTTGCATTCTTCTCTGGCCATGGAAGCCCTGGAATATGGGCAAATCATTATCCAGGTATACCAGGCAATAGACAGCATGCAGAAGTAGTAGGCTTATCTGTCAGCGATTTATATGGGCCACCTTATTTCCCGATGGATAAAATAGCAAATGAAGGAAAGCCATTTATATGTGTTGTAGGCGGCTGCCACAATAGCCAGTTCAATGTTTCCGCCGCTTTAACTGCCATTGATTGGTTTAATAAGAGATACATGAACACATTTGGCTACCCTGTTCCAGAATGCTGGAGCTGGTATCTTACCAAGCAGCCAAACAAAGGGGCAATAGCATCTATTGGTAATACCGGCTATGGCTATGGTAACCGTGGCGAATGGTGTGTTGTAGGAGGTCTTGATAACTGGATAACAACGGAATTCTTTAGAGTATATGCAGAGGAAGCTCCACCCGTATTAGGAAATGTTTATGCAGGAGCAATAAGCAACTACATAACTCATTTCCATGAATTTGTGCTGCCAGGTATAGATGATGGATGGGACCCAGCAGACTTAAAAACAGTGGAACAATGGGTTTTGCTTGGCGACCCCAGCTTGCAGCTCTTCCCTCCCTCTTAGATTTTATTAAGAAAGTCACTATTTTTGGCTTTCCTGCACTACCCCTCTTATCCACTTGATGACGTTTTTCTTTTCATTATAGTCCGGCTTCTTTAACCAGCCTTTAAATACACCACTCCCAACTAATGAGCCCGAAACTTTTTCCTCTAATGGCTTTAGATAATGATTCTTAACATGTCTATCTGTAAGAAGTCCAAAAAGTTTTGCTAGACAGACAACGAATATAGCAACTTTATTACCCTTAAATTTCTCTTTATTTTCAGATAGAAAATTAACCACGCTTTTCAGCGGTTTTTCCCAGTATATAGGCGAGCCAATAACAAAAACATCATAATCGAAATTATCTACTCTATCCACTCTTTTCAAATCCACCTTTATTCCAGCATTCAATAATCCTTCTTTCATCCACTCTGCAATCTGCTCTGTTGAACCTCTTTTAGTGTCATAAATTATACATACTTTCAACTTCTCACCTAAATATTTTTCATAAAATTTTTTATACTTCATAACCCATTTCTGCCAGTTTTTCTGGCAAATATACATCGGTAACATAATCTAGGCCATATTTTGCCAGAGCCTGCTGTTCTGCCTTCTTCTTTATTTCGAGCTGCAATTTTATTTCATTTATCCAGAAGTCATCCTGAAAGCGTGGATCACTGAGTTCCGATTGTAGGGCAGCGATATCCTCTTTACTTAAATCGTCAGATGGCAATTCATAATTCAGTATATCAGATGGAGTTACACCGAGAAATTGAGCAGATGGTGTTGCCAGATATTCAGAAATATGGGCTGTTTTGATTGCCCCATAGGCAACAGAGGCGTAAATACGATAACTCCATGGATCTCCATCAGTGAAAACAATGACAGGGAGATTCAATTCTTCATTTAATCTTTTGATGAAGCGCCTTGTACTCCTTGCTGGCTGCCCTTTCAGATGGACGAGTATGGCATTGCTTTTCTCATCGAACCTATTTTCAACAAGCCTGTCGAACATACCCCCTGTTTCAACAGCTATAACTTTGTCTGCATTTACTTTTACAAAGCGAAGTTTCTCCTTCTCTACATTATATGGGATGCTGTATCCGGCATCGCCAACATCATCTTGGCAATGGATGCGACGCTTTTCTCCTTTTCTTGTGACTTCCTCTATCACAATGTCTCCTATAACGCGTGCGCCATCTTCTTCGGGGCGCAATTTAAAATCTTCTCTCAGCTTTTTTGTTATTATTTCCAAATCCTCTGCAAGTTTATCTGATTCATCCTGGCTGTTAAACTTTGCCTCTCCCCATCCCTCGGAAATATAATAAAGCTCTCTGAGTGTCGAAGATTTATTGTTTTCAATCATTTCTTTAATAAAGTCAATTACATAGATGGTGCGCAGAAGCATATAGGCGCCCGATAAAGAAACTGCACTTCTGGTAATATTTTGCTTTCCATATTTCCATACCCTGTATCTCTCATCGAATACTATGTTTGATTTTGTTCTTGCTGGTAACTCCAGAGAAGGAATTCTACCATTTACCAAATCATTATAAATCTTTTCTGCTACCTTCTTCAATTCCTTTACCGTGCTCATTCTTCACCCTCCCATTTCTCTGCTCCAACAATATTTACTGGATCTATGCCCAGTACATACAAGCCGTTTTCATCAAAGTCCTCGCCATCAAGTTTTAGTTTAAACGTATACTCTGCTTTTTCAGACGGTTTTAGGCTCACGCTCCATTTTATAACCTTATTCCTTATTTCCATTGGCTCAGGTTTAACTTCGATAACCTTCTGTTTATCCGGAATCTCGGCATATAATATGAATTTCTGAGGTTTCTTCTTATAATTTATTATTCTTATTTTGCTCTCTGCTATGCCGTCTTTACTTACAACTTCATCATCAATCCATATGATATTCATAATCTGGCTTATCACATCATCTATTGGAGGCATAGGTTTATTCAGCATTTCTGCAGTTTTTCTAGCAAGTTCTGGCAGTATCTTGGATATCAGCAAAAATTTACTCTTTGCCTTTTCTTTCTTTGCCTTCTTTGATAAATGGGTTTTCATCCTTCTGGCACATTGCTGCAAAGAAAGCCTAATCTCCTTTTCAATTTCCTCAACATGAGCTATTGCCTCTTTTGATTCTGAAGTGAAAGGAATATTTACGGAGGCAACATGAACAAGTATAATGGCCGGGCCATATGGTATGCCCTTGCCACCCTTTTGCTCCAGGCCATAGCGGCGCCAGTCAATATTTTTTATTGCCTCTGTTATAACACAGGCTCCTTCCTGGTAAAGCAATGGCACCCTGTTGGCAAACCTTAGTATTTCCACTCTTTCGTCTCTGGGTAAACTCCCGCCGTATACAATGCCTGTTTCAACCATGAAAGGCGTGCCTGAAAAAACGCTTGGCTGGCGAGTGTCGGTGGAGATAAATTCTGGAGAGAGCTGCATCGTCTCCTTTCTCAATCCTCTTTTTATCAGCGTTTCTCCTATAGGAGAGAGGCAATCAGTTGGAGGCGCCATGAGTTTGATTTTTTTGAAAGTTTCGAGAATTTTCTTTGCCTCATCCAAGGTTATTTTACTTGGCTCTTTATTTTCATCTATGCCAGCTTTCGCCACTACATGACGAGCTTTTTGTAAGCTTACTGAAGAGAACTCGCTTGCCAGAAAAGTGGATATTTTCTTTGCCCTCGTTTCTTTAAGCATTTTTAAAAGGGTGCCAAGCTCAATGCCATATGGATGTGGCTTAATTTCTTTTGGTTGCTCAGGAAGTTTGTCCACTGCTCTTTCAAAAACTATCTCGTTGCCATCTGGTTCAATGAATGTAATACGGGCATGAGGATTTACAATTGCTGTACTTCGCAGATATTCATAAACCGATTGTTTCCTATTTTTCACGTATTTGCCTTTGATGAATAACTCTATTCTCGTTCCACTCTTTTTCTTCCAGTGGACCATTTCTTCCTTTATGATACGTGGCAGGTTCTTCTTTGTATCAATAATAAGTTCAATTTTATGGGCTGGGAAACCCTCACCTATTTTTGATGTTATAACAGCTGGTTTTCCTGTAGTTAATTGAGAGTACAACACA
>JAJRYN010000030.1 GCA_024275755.1 archaeon
AACCTCATTTGATACCCATCTCCAGACAGTATAATCAATATACCATATGCCGGTCTGGCAATCTGGATTTTCTGGCAAATCTGTTGCATTTATTATGAACCATGTACAGTTCTGGAAGTATATCGTGTTGTCTGGACCATAATATACGGTGCCGTTGCTCACTTCAAATTCTATATCTGTTACAGGTGCTTCATCATCCACGCCCACATGCCATACATTCGGCTCTTCGGTGTTGCATAAATCGTCCTTGCTGAAGTAATACAGGATATGCTCACATCCTTCTGTGAAATAGAATGGACCAGTATACGGCATCCACCAGTAATCCTCGATTTCATCTGCATAGCTTGATACTTCTATGTCTCCACCCCAGACGGCGCCAGGTGTATCAGCAGTTGGATAATACTCCCATTCTCCGCTGCTCTCATTATACCACTCCCATCTGTAATAGGTATTGTTACTCCAGTTATATGGATATATGCATGGCTCATTGCCATTGCGTGTATGATTAGCTTCAAGGTGCACATCGTCATAAATGCATATTACTTCTGGTTTAACGTCGCCTGGTTTATAATATTCCTGATATTGTCCTTGTCCTGTTATATTCCATGCGCATACGTCTCTTATTAAATCATATTCGTCTGTATACAGTGTATCATATGGTCCAAGTACAACAATGCTTCCTTTGCCCGGCACTTCTCTATAAACAACGTATGCACAGCTTTCATTACTGGCATTTACTGTCAATATTACAGCGTCTTCTGGGAGTAAATCAACATACATCTGTGCATCACCCCACACACTGGATATTACTTGTCCAACATAGTAATCTTCTGTTATTGGATGATTTGTAAATATGAGTTGATTATCCTCGTAAGAATCATAATCCCAATATGTCATATAGCCATTGGTTCCTGCTGCATCGCTCCATAGATAGCCAGAATATGCAATGAAGCATATGCTGCTATCTGCAGCGACTATTCTCTTTCCTTCTGTAAACCATGCATCCACATCATCAAGCCACTGATCAGGCACACCATTATCTGGCAGCACGAGTACATCATATGGGAGTAATGTCGAATAGCTCAGATCTGTTATTACGTCGACAATAAATCTTGCTTCTGGATCGGTATCTAATACATTCTGGAATTCATCCCAGTTATTTCCCTCTCCTCCTGTGAAGTAGCTTCCAGGTCCATATACATCGCTATCATAAATTGCCACCTTTATTTCTGAATTTCTTGGTATCCATGGATGATCACCCCAAGATATGCCTAAATCTGTCTCTGGAGCTGTTCCATCAACATACCATCTGTCATGATATACTTCGCTGCTGTGGCAGAGCCAATCCTTGGCGAAGTAATATAAATCATGTATGCAGTCCTCATAGAAGTGGACTTCATATGAAATGTAGCCGACTCTATCATCCAAATCATATGGACCATTATCCTCAATGTAATACCAGTTATAACCATATATCTCTTCATCGTCTGGTGTTACTCCCGGTATTGAACTACCTGGTATCACGGGTAGACCACCGTTACCCAGTGCATCCTCATAATATGGATATGGATATTGTGCTCCGCTCCATTCATATCTCCAGTAGAGCGCGCTTACTCCAACTCTGCAATCATTTTCAGGCAAGTCATATGCATTTAATGTAACAGGTGCGCATGCTCTTAAGAATCCTAGTGAAGTAACATTTACCCACTCAATTGCCCAGTAGCTACCAGATCCATCACCATAACTTGTTACAAATCTGAAAGCCAGCTGGACATCATGTCCACGATATGGCCAGAGTGAAATATCCTCTATTACATACATGCCGCCTGTGTCACTGAGGGTTGCCAGAGGTTGCCATGTTCCATTGTCCAATTTTATATAGACATATGCACTTGCTCCATCAAGGTTCAGATTATGCATAAATGTGAGATTTGAGAATTTCGGCAAATTGTATATGACTGGTGTTATAAGCCATTCATCCTGAGTAAAGGTATCATATCCTTCTATTGATGCTACAGTAATTTCGGGCATCTGAATATGACTCCATCCAGATCTGAAATTGGTAGTATAGCTGCCGCTCTCGCTCCATCCTGCTGGTGGGAAGCTTCGTTCAAAGTTATCCTCAAAGACTGTTTCTGTTATATTTCTCAATTCAAAGCGGATGTCATCTATGTACCATCCATAATCTGTTCCATCAGTATCACTGACAAAGCGGAAGCGGAATTGCACCTTCTGTGGATATCCAATATAATCTGAAAGATCGATGAATTCCTGTACCCAATTACGGTCATAGCGATAATAGGTTATGTCATCCCAAGCGCTCCATGTTGTACCATCATTGCTGTATCTGACTTCGAGGACTCCATAATCAGCATACTCATAGAAGTTGCGCTTGTGCCAGAAGGTAAGCATTGCTTCCTCATATGCATATCCAGAAAGATCTATAACTGGAGATACAAGAGCGTCGTCGGTGCAATTGAAGTATTTGCCTGTTGCATCATTTCCATTCCACCATGAATGAGTTGGTGAATGTGCATCGGCATCTACAATATGCCATTTGCTTGTTTCAAGCATCTCTGCAACCCAGTTCACCCATGGATTATCAAATGTGTCTAACAGGAAGGTATGAGTTGAATTGTATATGCTCACGTTATCAATGAATACTCCATTATATTCTGTGCCATGACTGTCATCGCTGTAAAATCTGAACCTCACCCATACAGTATCATTTCCAATATAATCTGATAAATCAATGGCTACATTACTCCATGGGGTTGAAAGTGATGATGAGCCTCCTGTCATATAGATTAATGTGCTCCAGTTTTCGCTGTCATTACTTGCCTCAACATAAAGCGTGTCATGAAGAGATTCAGTATACATCCAGTACCAGAATTCAAATGTGACTGGTCCATTTACATCTGAAAGGTTAAGCGGGTTCTTGAGTGTCAATGTATCATTCCAGTTGCATGCATATCTTCCAAAGCCATTTGGTGCATTTCCTAAGCTCAAATCTCCACACCACATTGAAGGTGCAGGTGGTGTAGTATTGTAAACTGGTACTCTATCAACCTGCTGCCAGAAGCTTCCATTCACAGTCAAATCATCAATTGTCCATGCCATGCTATCTTCAACGTCATCATCAAGCAAATTAGCCACGCGATGTATGCCGCCGATCCACACATCATCAATGACTAAGCCGCCATAATAATAATCTTGCTCAAGATAGTAGCAGTGGAAGCCAATGTATACATCCTGTCCTGCATATTTTGATAAATCAATCTCCACTTTTCTGTAAGTTGTGTCTCCAAATGTGCCTGAATCCCATACTGACACGAAAGCGCTTGTATCTGTCTGGGTACTCACATTATTAACGCATACTTCAAAGGCGGCTTCATTATATGAACTATAATAAGTCGCGTACCAGAATGTTAGATTTCCGTCCTCTGGTATATGTACCTTTGGAGTGATAAGCCATGTATCTGCAGTGCCTCCGTTCTTCCATGCCATGGCATAATAGACACCAGAGTGAGAAGCATACATATCGTGATAATTATAATTTGGCTCATTGGTCTTGAGTTCCCAGTAGCTCGTTGAACCATTCACAACTGCCCATCCGTTGCCAAATGGTATGTAGAAGCCCTCAAATAATGACTGAGTTGTATTACCAATTGCTCCATGCTCTGGCAATATTTCCTCAACAACTGGTTCTGATGCATCTACATAGTAAACCTGATGATGCACGGTGCTGTTATGACATGCTCTGTCCTTGGCCCAGTAATACAAATCATGTCTGCACTCTTCAGTAAATGATATGTTTGTCTCATTGTCATACACAACATACCACCAGTAATCAGTTATATTCTCATCATATCCATATATTGCAAACTGGCTACCATTTATTGCTCCGTATTCGCCTTCCTGTGGATATTCTGTGCCATTCCATACATATCTCCAGAATATTGCCTCTATACCACTTGCACACTCACCAGGATCTTCTGCATAGAGAGTGATGTTGGCTCCAGCTCTCAGATACTGTGTTACATTTTCAACCTCTGCCCACCATTTCCATACTCCCCATCTTAAGAATGGCAGATAGTCATAAACTGTAACAACATAATCCAAGGAGCTTCCTGCTGGCACATCAATTTCATATGTCATTGTGTTTACATCGGTTCCGTTCACAAGCGTTATACCTTCGTCTCCCTGAATCTCCTCAACATGGAGGATGAGGTGTAAATCATGATTCATATCATTATTTGTTATGGTGAAAGTTATTTCCTGCTTCTTGTAAACATACTGTCCAGATGGATTTGGATCCCATCCATCATATGGATAATTCGATGACCAATCATTTCTTACATGGAATGTTCCTTCCAGCCAATCAGTTTCATTTGCAAATGTTGGATCAACTTCTATTTCTACTGGTGTATAATAGCCATGTCTTGGATGTTTCTTGTACACTACTGGATTGTATTCATCAACATGATATACCTGCATATATACTGGGGTATGATGACATACATTATCCTTAGCCCAGTAATATAGCCAGTGTATGCATTCCTCACGGAAGTGCACACCAATGCTGTCGTCATATACATACCAGAGATAGCGTCCATCAAAGCTCTGTTCTATTTCCTCGTCACTATAATACTTGCTTATGTTGACAACTTCTCCATACAATGATGTATTGTCATTCATATCTTTTGGATGCCATTCTCCTTCATAGACATATCCGTAATAAATGCCCTCTATGCCTGAAGCACATGGATTTGGAAGATATGATATTATCTGGAAAGTCCAGTCATTGTTCAATGATTCATGACTGCTAATGTAGGCATGACCATTTGGATATGGATTATCATAGGCGAAATACCATACATAGTTATCTGCTGGCTCACTCCTTACCTCTATCCAGTATGTCTCGCCAGCTGTCACAGCAACAGGTGGATCAAATACAAATGATTCCCAGTGAGCTGTTGATGGACCAAGGGATTTGGTTACCTCACCTAGTACATTAAAGGAGTCGTCCATTATCCTGAGTGTAATATCTGCAGATTGCGTCGATCTTATATATATTCTCACTTCATTGATTGCATCTGCAGTTGGTATGAAACTCTGAGCATCCCATGGTGTTGGTTTATCTAATCCTTGCAATGTATCAGTTTCATTCCATAGTGTCTGGAACTGATCTACTCTCTTCAAAACATCTGGCATATCTTTAGCTGTTAAGTTAATTCTTGCGCACTTCTGTATAAATGGAACAGGCTTGAGTGCCAAATCAATGGATGTGTCCAGTATCGTCCAATTGCTCAATGTTCCGCTGCTATTGAGTAATATGGTAGTACCTGGTGCAAGAGGATCATCAGATATTTCAAGTATGTAATTGGTGCAGAAGTTTGGATAAATTTCATGCCAGTGGCTGCCAAATACTCCTGCCTCTGTATTCATTACCCAGCTAAAGTTGTTGGTCCAGTTTCCTTCTGGTGCTGCAACAAATTCAATATACTTGTATTCATCCAATGTTTCATTATAAATCCACATTGTTATTGTAACATTCTCAACATGATACATTCTGTATACTCCATACTTCCAATCGTACATAGTAACATAATCAGATGGTCCAATGTAATCATCTCCATATCTAAATGTAATGGTATCTACTCCAGCAAGGTCTTCATATCCCTTTCCATCATGCATGAATGATGTTATTACTATACCGTCCTGGGTTGTCTGTACTATTGTGCCGTTTTGGTATGTATATTCTGGAGAAGGTGGATCATATATGGCGAGCCATAGTTTATCTTCATCACATACAATTCCAGTATTTCCATTTGGATCTATACTGAAGTATGATAATACATTTCCAGAAGTATCAACATGATATACAGTTTTGCCAGCATCATCGCTGAGCCAGAGTGTGTGAGTAATTCTATCATATTCTAAACCATCTATCCATCCATTTGGTTGACCAAACTGGTTATCATCCGGCCTTATCCATCCTGTAAATGTGAACTGATATGTTGCCACTCCTGTCGTTACATTTATTGTGTAAATATCGGCGCTTCCATCATACGCAGCAGCCCAAAGCTGTGTTCCATCCCAAGTCAATGGTCCCCACTGTATATTTTCACTTGTTGTAATATAGCCTAGATCATTTCCATCCGCATCAGTCATGTAAATTACGCCAGGATCACCAGTGAGTGTGTAATACAATGTTGAGCCATCAAAGGCGAGTCCACGACCATTTCCTTGTACAGGTGCAACAAACTGTTTCACCACTCTTCCTGATGGAATTTCAAACGCCGTTATATATGGTGTAGGCCCATATGGTATAGCGTCCTGTATCGCCCATATCACCTTTACTGGGCTATCCATCCAATACATAAAGCTATAATTCCTGCAGTATTCCGGATACAATTCATGCCATTCTGTTCCTCTTGATATCCAATCACCTGGGAATGGATATTGCTGCGGAGGTGGTACTTCCTGGTCTGGATATGGATGTAGATAAATTGGTTCTTCTTCATTGTAACATACTGGATGTTCCTTATAAACTTCTGGGTCATAAGCATCAACATATATGTCAACCTGTGTTATATTATCACTTGTATTGATTGAGTTGTCTAACCAATCTGTTGCTTCATAGAAGTAGTATATTGAATGCAAACACTCTCTATTAAATCTTAATGGAATGGAAGAATTTTCTGGCACAATCTTCCACCATAACTCGCCATTTCTTTCTACGACCTCTCCATATTCGTCATCACTGTAATTTGCTGGATGCTTTTCTTTCTCTGGAGTTGTATAATTCCAGTATTCATATCTCCAGTAGAATGTGAAGTTTCTCCATCCAACTGCACATTCTGGTTCATCTGTCAAATTAAGCCAGAATGTTTTGCCCGCCCTCACAAACTGCTTTCCTGTCTCCTCATCATAATAGAAACCGTGCGCGTCTGGATATTCTATATGCAATTCTGGCGGGCTATCATCCACATAATGAGTCTGATTTATAATGCGCACATTGCCGAGTAAATCCTCTGCTCTTATCTGCAATATATGTTCGCACTCTTCATGGAACTGTATTTTTGTGAATTCAACTGTATCATTGATTGCAACATACCAGTATTTGCCATCCACATATGTTATGTTATAATTACCACAATACATATCCGTGTCATCTACTGGATGCCATGTATCATTAAAGAATATTCTATAAAGTAAACTATCTAATCCAATTCCACCCATGCAGCCTTCGTCCCACGTATCCAAAACTAAGGTTGCATTTGATGTTGTCCATGTATTATGCAACTCATAGAGTGGACAATAAAGAATTACATTTTCTAAGAATGATGAATATCCATTATAATAAGCCCATTCTAGAGTCTGTGTTGATATCATTATTGTGCCTTTTCCCCACGGTGCTATAACAAACACAGGGTCACCAGACGAATTAGTTAAAATGACTTCGCTTCCATTTGGTAATCCACCAGTTAAATAACCATGAGTTGAGTAGCTCCAGTAATCTAATTCGTTATCTGTAATAATATTTGGAGCCTCTAATATTGGATGGTCAGGCATTACGATATCTACTATATCACTACCACTAATTTTATGTGTAAATCCGCCAGGCATTACTGACCAATCGCCAGCGTGCCATCCATTATCAGCAGCATGAATCTCGAGTTGTCCGCCATTCTCTGCGTAGCTCTCGAACCACGATATATTTGCTTCAACAGCATCATAAAAACTATCAGGTTGATCACTCGATATAATAACTTTATCATATGGACTTAAATCGACCTTTCCTATATCTGATGAATTAAAGACTGTATAAGAAATTCCATATTTTGTGAGTATGACTTCTGTTGGGTCAGGTGAGAAGTACCATGGATCATCATCTTTAAATATTGCAACATTTGATATACCAATTGGACCTTTGTTTATACTATACAAACTATATCTCTTTGGATATGTGTATGGATATATTGGATAATACTCGATCTTGAAGGCGAAATCGCATGAGTAATTAACTTCTCCATCTACAATTGCATATCCGCCTGCATATGGATTGCTTCCGTTATAGTACCAGTGTAAATCAGCATATGATTTTACAGTAAGCCAGTATGTTCCACCATGCTCAACATATAGGCGCTCTAGCAGGTGGAACTGTATCCATCCGTCTACTTCATCATCTATTTGTTTAACTTCTGAAGATGCCAGCAGATTTCCTTCATCATCCCATATCTCCACCCATGTATCATTTGTTTCAAATACGAGGTCTCCTGAACCAACTAACTTAACACTTACAGCATCAATATAACTCCATGGAGCAGCAAAGCTTTGATTATCATCCCACATTGATCCTCCTTCTCTAAGATTTCTTACTGATACAAATTCTCCATCTAAGGTTTGTTCTAACGCTACTATCTTCTCAATGTCTTTTCTTATTGCTGGTGGGGTATTATCCACCCAGTGCTTCTGCTTGGTTGACATGTTGTTACCGACATAATCCATTGCCCAGTAATGTATTTCATGGCAGCAATCATACTTTAGATAAGTAACATTTGAAATGTAACCCACTCTTGGATCCAAATCTCCCTCTCCATTGTCAATAATGATTACTTTCTCATATTTTGTTGTATTCCATTGTTCACTTTCATTGGTACAATTTTCCTTCCACCATATCTCATAACCAAATTTCCATACTCCTGCTCCGCCTCCACAGCCAACATCCGTTATATTGAACCAGATAGGTGTGCGATTGGTTATCCAAGTTGCATTTCCATAAATGCCTGGAAGCTTTGGCTCTCCAACTTCTTTAACTATTACCGGTGATGAACAATCAACAGCAATATCAATATCAAATGGTCCATTGTGATTGCCTGCATAGTCCTGCATTTCCCATATGATCTCATGGTAACATTCCTCTCCAATAAACTGGTTAATATCAACAGATATACTACCACGTGCAGCGTCCAAATCATACACGTCATTATCTCTTACACTAACTTCAGTAATCATATCATAAGGTCCCGGCTGATCAGGATTCCACCATATTGAAAAGTTAAGCCATTCCACACCGCTTGCATCATCTGTTACATTAATCCACATTGGTGTTGTACAATTTATTGCTGGGAATCCCTGAATTATGTAATTTGGCTCGCCAAACACTGGTGCTGTATATGCCGGAGGTGTTGTATCATATCCTGCACCCGCATCTGCAGTCAGAGGAGCTGCTTCAGTATTACCTGCGGTATCATTTGCTATACTATAAAACTCATAATATCCTTCTCCATCCGGAAAATCAAACGAGAATGACCATCCATCTCCTCCGTTAGTGTCCTTTGCAAAGAATGTCCATGCACCCCATGTTGCATTATCTGGTGAATATCTATACCACAGAGAAACATTAGCCAAAGCATAGTTATCACTTGCTGTAACTGTTATTGTGATAGGTGCATTATTAGTCCAATATGGTATAATAGGATCAACAGTTGATGTCGGAGGTGTGGTGTCTTGTACTACAAAGGAACCTGAGTCTGTACTCCAACCTGTGCCATCATATGTATTTACAATATAAGTATATGTTCCTAATGGGTCTGGATATTGATATGTTCTGTTATAATACCATATAGTGTAATATATATTAACAACTATAGAATTCATTGAAAAATTACCTAACAAAGTATTATCTGGATAATAAATTTCCACCCATGCTTCAGTGGCGCCACTTATATTTGCGGTGATGTTATTATAGCCCGGAACCTCTACTGGATCTGGTGCATCATCTACCGAATTTATTGTAGGAGCTGCCATCACATAAATTAAAAACGCTACTATTACAGCAACCGCTATTGCCATTATTCCCATTACTACCTTCTTATTTCTAATACCCTTATCCTTCATACTTATTCTACTCATTTTTTTCCCCCCTTATTTTGCCTAAACATGCTATTAGGTTAGGAATATTGTGGCTCTTTATATAAATTTCTATTTTTTTCAGGGATTTTTTATCTATAACTCCCTCTAAAAAACCCAAAAACAATTTGATAAAACGGTTTCAAAGCTTTACAATCTTTTATCCTTCCTTAACTATCTTCAAAATTTCCTTAAATTCTTTTGTATCTGCTGATTCAAGCATTTCATATATTGCTGTTTCAGCAGTTGTTGGAATAATGCCACCCTGCACCATCTTTTCTATTGCGACTTCTTTATCTTTTTCTTTTCTCGAGCCAATACAGTCTAAAGCAACATGCACTTCATATCCATCTGCCAACAAATCTAAAGCTGTTTGCAAAACACATATATGAGCTTCTATTCCAACGATAATGCATTTCTTCCTATTTACTTCCTCTAACTTTTCAACGAATCTTTCATTCCTGAAACAACTGAATGTGACTTTTTCTATTACTTCCGTGTCTTCTATTTCTCTCCTTATTTCCCCAACAATTTCTCCGAGTTTTTTCTGCTTTGTTACTAAAATAGGAATGCCAAAAATTTTTGCTGCTTTTATGAGTTTGCAAGCATTTTTCAAAATTTGCTCCTTCCCTTCAATATGAGGTAGCATTCTTTCCTGAAAATCAATTACGATTAACAATGCATTATGCCTATCAAGCATCATAATTCTGCTTCAAAATCTTCCACACTATACTGGAATTGCTCATCACTTTTTATCTGCCCCCTTGCCTTCAAAATTTCTCTAGTCAGCAACCAGTAAGTCAATGCCAGAGATTTTCTTCCTTTATTATTTACAGGTATTATTAAATCAACATACCTTGTCTCGTTGTTTGTATCGCATAGGGCAACGATTGGTATCCCAATTTTTATTGCTTCCGCCATCGCCTGCTTGTCTCCTATTGGATCGTTAACAAGTAAAATATCCACTTCATGATAATTACCGCACAGTGGATTCGTCAAAGTGCCAGGCAAAAATCTTCCGGGCTGTGCGATAAATCCGCAAATTTCGGCCATCTTCGTTA
This sequence comes from archaeon, assembly GCA_024275755.1. Taxonomy (GTDB): domain Archaea; phylum Thermoplasmatota; class E2; order UBA202; family JdFR-43; genus JdFR-43. Next base: position 10,980 of record JAJRYN010000030.1, read on the forward strand.
TGGGTTTCCTTGCATAATGGCGGACTGCTGCCACCATCACTTTTTCTGGCTCATATCTGGCAAGTAATTTTGCAGCCTGCCTTATTCTTTTATCTGTCTCCTCAATATTTATCAGGTATAAGCCATCATTTCTAACTTTTGCGATAAATGGTTTCATGTGCGCTGTCTTCTGCTGAGTGCCTATCTCAGCGCCGCACGATATATACATTTCCTCTGGAACCAACAGTTTCTTTTCTTCCATTATGCCACCTTATACAACAGGCCCTTTTATATATTTTCCTCTCCTCCTCACAGTTATTGGTATACGTCCTTTCTCAAATTCAAGCAAGGCAATTTCTAAAGGATCTATTAACCCTGAAGGCGGTTTTACAAGTAATGGCGCACCCATTGCAATCTGCAATGCCCTTGCCCCTATGATTCTTGCTTTTTCAAACCTTGTATACTTCAAATTATCCCCTTAAAACTTGCAAATTGGTATATAAATTGTATTTAAAAAATTTACCTTTTATCACTTTCTTCTCCTAGAGCCTTCTTTACTTCTTCCAGAAACATTTCCTCTGGAATTGCTCCAACAATCTCTCTTTTATCATTTATTACTGTTTTGGGCACGCCCATCACATTGTATTTCTGTGCCAAATGAGGAAATTCAATCGCCTCTATCATATCAGCCCTTATATTTTCATTCTCAACTGCCATCTGATGAGCTATATGAACCATTGTAGGACAATAAGGGCATGTTGGGGTAACAAGAACTTGAATATGCAGTGGTTGCCCTATTTTCTTTATCTCCTCTCTAACCTCCTCCTTAAGATTTGTTTTTCCTGTTGAAGCATGTATTATATCTTCTATCAAGGTCGAGAATTCATAGCCAGAAGGAATGCCGAAAAAACGAATGCCATACTCTTTTTCCCCGAAAATTAAAGTTGCAGGAATTTTATCTACGCCATATTTTTCTGCAATTTCCTTCTCCTTATCAAACTCATGCACTTCTAGCTGTATCTTGTCACTCAAAGCAGCGATTTCTTCGAGAATCTGCCTAGTTTCCTTACAAAACTGGCATTCAAAATCCTGTGTAAAATAAATTATTTTTACTTCTCCTTCCAATTCTTTTTCAAATCTGTCCTGTATGTATTTTTTATCCTCGTCGCTTATAAACGGCATGCAATGAGAAAGAACATATAATATAAAAAGGTTTTTTTAAAAATTAAAGATAAATAACGTCACAACGTTTTACATGATAACAAAATGGAAGATACTGAGCGAATCATCATTCATTTTTGCATTAACAATTCTTAAATTCTTTTTAAACAATTCCTTATAATAGAAAAATATTTTTATCACTCTTCAATTCAGGAGCATAAAAATGATAGAGGAATTAAAGAAAATTAAAGAGGAGGAGGAAAAAGCTCTAGAAAACATTGAAAAAGCTAAGAAAGAGGCAGACTGGATAGTTAAGAAGGCAATGGAAAAAGCCGAAAAGGAAAGAAAGGCAATTATTGAAGAGACTAAGAAGGAGGCAGAAACTATAGTCGAGGAGGCAAAAAGGGAGGCAGAGAAAGAAGCTAAAAAAATAATTGAAAAAGCTAAGAAGGAGGCGGAGATACTCAAGGAAAAATTGAAGGATAAAATAGATGAATTGGCAGATGAAATAATAGAAGAAATAATAATGTGATAAAAATGCTCCTCCCAAGCGAGATGTCAAAGATTACAATTCTTGCTCATAAAAGTAATGGGGATAAGCTAGTTGAAGCCCTGCATGAAAGCGGGCTGATGGAAATAGAAAGAGTCTCTATGGAAGGAATAGAGGAAGGAAAAATACATCCTGATGCAGGCATTTTAGCCAGTTATGATTTAAGGCTTGGAAGAATTTTGGAAATATTGAGAGGTTATGCTCCAAGAAAGAAAGGTATAAAAAATTTATTGAAGAAGAAAGTTGAAAAGAAAAAAGTTAAAAAGAGGAGCATGGAAGAAAAAATAAGAGAGGCAGAAAAATTACTGGAAGAAATAGAGCAGACTGTTCTAGAAAATGAAAGGAGGATAAATGAGATAGAGGAAGAAATAGAATTTTTGAGGGCTGAAGAGAAAAAGTTGGAATATCTGGCATTGTTTGATATAAATGTAGAGTGGCTTGGGAAGAGCAAATATCTAATAATAAAATTTGGGATTTCCACAGATTTATCCTCTCTCGAAGAAAAGAATATAGATTTTTATTACAGAAAAATCGGAGAAAAGAAGGAGAATAAATGGGCTGTTTTGATTATAGCTCACTCTTCAATGGATGATGAAGTAAGTAAAATAAAAAATTTTGAGGAAATAAAAATAGAAGGTAAAGGAAGAGCCAGAGAGTTGCTCAAGGAAATAAGGAAAAAGATAAAGGATGCTATAAAGGAAAAAGAAGAAATAAAGAAAAGATTGGCAAAAATTTATAAGCAGAGGAGGCTGGAGTTGCTGGCAATAAAGGAAGAGATAGAAATTGAAAAGGAAAGGAAAGAAGTGTATAGGAATTTCGGTGAAACACTCTATACTTTTCTGATAGAAGGATGGTGCCTGGCGGAGAATGCTGAGAAAGTGAGGCAAATTGTTGAGGAGGCAACAGAAGGAAATAATGCCATATTTATTAAAAAAGCAAAAAGAAATCCTGATGAGCCACCTATTCATTTAGAAAATCCGAAATGGGCTAAGCCATTTGAAACTTTTCTGGAGTTGTTTGCTCTGCCAAAATACAATGAAATAAATCCAACAGTATTTTTAGGAATAGCATTTGTGATTTTCTTTTCTATGATGCTTGGCGACGCAGGCTATGGCATGGTGATTTTTCTTCTTTCATTAGCTGCTTTTATCAAATTCAAAGAAAGTGAGTTTATAAGAAGCTGGTCATTTGTTGGAATATGGCTAGGAGTGGGCAATATAATTACTGGCTTTCTATTCAATAGCTTTTTCGGAGATTTTATTCCCCGCTTTATTTATGGTGATTCCACGAAGATGATTTATAATGCTGAGATTTTTGGAATATCTCTCCCAATAGATGCAATTCATAAGCCTGTTCTGATTCTATCTATTGCCCTAATATTAGGATTGGCTCATCTGAATGTTGGCTTTGTACTCGCTGTATACAAAAATCTGAAAAGAGGGCATGTGAAGGACATATTCATAGAGCAAATTCCATGGTTTATGCTTGAAATTGGAGGAGGAATGCTGATTGGCGAGACTTTGCTTGAGTTGTGGCAACTTAGCAGCACTGCCAAAATAATTGCCATAATATTCACAGTAATTGGCCTGATTTCATTATTCAAAAGAAATGGAGCATTGGGCTTTTTCGAAATCACCGGCTTTTTGGGAGACTGGCTCTCATATGCCCGTTTATTGGCTTTAGGTTTGGCAACAGCTGGTATGGCTCTGGCATTCAATGTTATTGCTGAATTGCTTCCAGATATCGTTCCATATGTTGGCATAGTATTGGTGCCTATTCTGCTTGTTATTGCCCATTTTGCAAATCTGCTTATCCAATCCTTGGGAGCTGCTATTCATTCATTGCGCCTTCAGTATGTTGAATTCTTCAACAGGTTTTATGAAGGAGGGGGAAAGAAATTTATGCCATTCCAGATTAGGAGAAAATATACGGAGGAAATAAAATGAAAGCGAAATGGAGAATATTGGTTGTAGGGGCTATGTTGCTGTTTGCCATGCCGTTTGTCATGGCAGAGAACGGAGGCGAGGAAGCAAAGCTGAATATAATAATGGGGTGCCTGATAGCAGTGGCTATAGCAGGGGTTGCATCTGCAATTGGTTTAACGCTAGCGGGAACTTCAGCTGTAGCAGTAACTGCAGAGAAGCCAGAGTTATTTGGTAGACTGCTTGTTTTACAGGTATTGCCAATGACACAATCTGTATACGGATTGCTTACAGCTATATTGCTCATGATGGGCGCTGGCCTGCTTGGAGGAGCTGCAAAAGTGGATTTTGCAGCTCAGCCATGGATTGGAATGGCAGCCATATGGATTGGCACCATCGTAGGCTTAACAGGCTTGTCAGCGATAAATCAGGGAATGGTAGCATCTGCCAGTATAGCATCTGTAGGAAGAAATCCGGAAGTGGCAGCAAGAGGCATAATATTTACTGTGATGCCAGAAACAATAGCCATCTTTGGATTGCTAGTAGCCATACTCCTGATGACTGGTCTCGGCTTGCTATGAGAGCATGGCCCTAGAAAATTTACTGCAAAAAATAAAAGAGGAGGCAAAGGAAGAGATAGATGAAATCATAGACAGGGCTGAAAAGGAGGCAGCAGAGATTATCGAAGAGGCAAAGGAAAAGGGCAAAAAAGAAGCAGAAAAGATAAAGGCGCAGGGCGAGAAAGAGGCAAAGCGAGTTAAAGAAAAAATCTTGGCGGCGGCCAGAAGAAAAGCAAGGATGGAAATAACAAATGCAAAGGAAGAACTGATACAGTTATGCATGAAAGCAATAAAGGAAAAATTAAGCAAGCTGGACAGCAAAAAATATCAGAAAATTGTTGAAAGCATGATAAAAGATGCAATGAAGGAGTTGAAAGATTTCTACATAATTGCCACGAGAGAAGAAGATAAAAAGATTGCAAAGAAACTCGGCATAGAAGTTAAAGGAGAGAAAAAGGGGATTGGAGGAGTAATAATAAAAACAAAGGATGGAAGCAAAGAAATGGATTTAACCTTTGATTTTTTACTTGAAAGAAAGGAAGAGGAAATAAGAATAATGATTGCAAAGAAACTATTTGGAGAAAATGTTGATTGAATTAATCATAACAATAGCTACAGTAGCAATTGTGGCAAAATTCCTGCCTTCTTTTATTTTATTGTCCAGATTTGCCTATCCAAATGCAAAATTCAGTGCAATACCATATCCATATATAAAAGAAAGAGAACTATCAAGACTTCTTGAGTTGAAAAATCTTGAAGAATTTAAGAATAATGTGGTGAGCAGAGACTTCATAATTGAAGGAGAAGATGCAAATGAAATCCAAAAAAGCATCGATAAAGCTCTGGCAAAAATAATAACAATGGCAAAAATTGACTCTCCGCGGAAAGTCAGAAAGTTTTATGATGTATATCTGGAGAAATTAGATGTAGA
>JAJRYN010000031.1 GCA_024275755.1 archaeon
AAAAATAGAGGATTATGAAGAAGTGAGGAAAATATTTTTAGAGCCGGAAGTAAACAAAGATTATGAGTTATCATGGGAGGAAGTTGACGAAGGGAGAGCTATAGAGCTGCTATGTGAGGAACATCAATTCAATAAAGATAGAGTGAAAAATGCTTTGGAGAAATACAAAAAATTTGCAAAAACATTTAAGCAGAGAAGTTTATTTGATTTTTAATGAAAAAAATTGTGGCAATTTTTTCTGTAGTTGCAATCATATTTGCAGCTCTTTCTGTTAATACGTATATGGAGGTAAAGGCGATAAAAAACGTAAAAATAGAAATTTATGATGTGAAAGTAGAAAAAATATGGCCAAACATTGTTATCAATATAAGCATGAGATTATATAATAATGAAAGTAAAGAAATTAAAGGCTTGAAAGGAGATTTTGATATTTATATACTGAATGTCTCAACTGGGAGAATAAAATTTGAAAAAGTGGATATAAAGGCAAAATCTTACAGCAATGTTAATACCCCATTGATTCTTTACTATGAACAGATAGCAAAAAGCATTATCGAAGCAATTAAAAGTTTTGATTTTAGCCTTAGCATAAAAGGAAAGGTAGAGGGAAAAATTTTCTTTGGTTTAATAAAGTATGAAAAGCCAGTTGAAGCAGTATGGAGAATTGAATAATCTGCTATGTCATCTCCTCACAAGTTTTATATACAATGGGGTAATTTTTCTTAGTGGAAGAGATTCTTAAACTGCTGGACGGATATTCAATTTTCAAGCTAGACAACAAGGGTAATGTTATAGAAGTAGCTGGATTTGATGAAGAAATAGAAGGATCTTTTTTAAATGTTGTAAGTGAAGAGGATAGAAAGAAAGCTGCCAAATTATTTATCGAAGCATCCAAAACTGGAAAAGCAGAGGGTGTTCTCAGGCTCAAAACAGATGATGTTTATCGCATTTTTAACTTTAAATTCGCGAAAATAGGTGAGGATACATATGGAATTGCTAAAGAAATTAAAAAAGAAGAGCCCTCGTTCATATCTGATTTTCTTGGCAACGTAATACATGCGATAGAAGACTGGGAGGAGATTGAAGGAAAAAACATATTTGATATAGTAGATGAAAAAGAAAAGCTGATGGATGTGATAGAGGCAGCAATTGAAAAGGGAGAGTATGAAGGTAAGATATTTATAAATGAAAAGGAGGCAAAAATAAGGATTAAAGCAACTCAATGGCTGGAATTTTTCATTGAGGAGGATTTTTACAGATTACTTGAAAATATAATAGATGCAAGAAATGTGAATGAATTGTTTGATAAAGTAGAGGAAACAATAGAAAATTTAGGAATAAAATATTCTTTGAAACTTTTCGATATGCAACATGGTGAGCAGGAAGAAGATGCAATTCATGTATTTCCAATTTTTAAGAGGGGGGAAAGTGTAGGAGAAATCAGAGTATATGAAGAATTAGATAGAGTTAACTACAACTTCTTGAAATTTATTTCAATAACAGCATCGAAATCTATGGAATCGATGGAAGATATATGTAAAATCCTGCAGGATTTTGCAGTTTACAAAATAGATGAAAAAGGTAGAATACTGTATGCAAACAGAAAATTTGAGGAAATAACAGGGCTAAGAATAGAAGAAATAGTTAATAGGAGTGTAGAAGAATTTGCAGAAAACAGGAATGAATTTTTTGAGAAATTAAAGAAAGGAATGGTAGAAAATTTCGTGAGTAAGTGGAAGGGCAAAGATAAAGAAATCATAGCAAAGGAACACGCCAGAAAAGTAAATGGAGAGATAATTGTTATAATTGAGGACATAACATACGAAAAAGAGAAGGAAAGAGAAGCAGAATTTTACAATTCTTTACTTCGCCACGATATATTCAATAAGAACGAGATTGCAATGGGATATATTGGATTGCTGGAAAAAACAAATTTAACCAAAAAACAAAAAACGCTTATTGAAAAAATAAAACATGTTATTGCAGATTCAAATAAACTTATCGAAAATGTGAGAAAGGCAGAAGAGATAAGAAAACCAAAGGGAGAGTTATTTGAAGTGAATATTAACGATGTAATCAAGAATATATGTAAGGCATATGAAGAAAGTGCCAGGAAAAAGGGCATAGAAATTCACTGTAATATCGATGATGTAGTGGTAGAAGCAGATGAATTTGTTGGAGAAATCTTCTCAAATCTTATAAAAAATTCAATCGAGCATGCAAAATGCAAAAATATCAGAATATATGGTGAGAGAGAAGGCAACTTCTACAAGGTATATTTTGAAGATGATGGAAAAGGAATAGATGAAGAATACAAAGAAAAAATATTTGAGGAAGGATGGAGGAAAGGCGGCAGCGGAAGTGGCCTAGGCCTTTATATAGTTAAGAAGCTGATGAAAAGATACGAAGGAAAAATTGAGCTGGATGGAGCAAAAGGAAAAGGATTGAAATTCACTTTATATTTTAGGATACCTGCAAGAAAGAAAAAACCTGAGTTCTTGAAAATAAGGTTTTAGCGCTTTTTCGCCTTTTTTGATTTTTCTGTTTCTTCTACCTCTACTTCCTCAATAGGCTTTAAATTATTGAATAATTCTTCTACATCTGTAACAACAAATTTTGGGTATGTAACAGGAGATATCTTACATGTGAATTCTGTGGCATAGGCAACATTTTCTCTGCTTATCACTCCAGATATTTTGAATGTTGTTTCCTTTCCCTCAAAATTTATTTTTCCATCTGTAACCTCCACAATGACTCCTTCAGCCTCTATTTTGCCTGTGGACATCATAACTATTTCTAAGTCGAAAATACATTCTCCGAGTCTTTTTCCATCTTCTATCACATCCCCTATGCCTGTATGTAATCCAAGTAAATCATTCCTGTCCATGATAATAATTTCATTCCTGTATAAAAATTCTATTCTTTAGATACCAATAAACTGGATATGGTATAAGAATGAGCCATAAAATAATGCCCCCTATAATGGCAAAAATTACATTAAAATTGGTGAGAGCATATCCAAAATGAATTAATGAAACAAAAGGCATTACAATAACCACATGAAACAGGAATATCATATCTTTCATCCAGTTTTTCATGAGATAGTAATGCTAAAGGAAAATAAAAAGAAATCGATTATGGACCAGTATGCATCATTTCATGCACTTCATCATATAACTCGAAGTTATACGCAATCTCTAACTCACTCTTCAGTAAATGATAATGGCTCTCTTCCATACTTGCTAAATATCTCGCAATGGCTTTTTCCTCTTCTCTCTCCATATCTTTTTCTATCTCTTTGTAAAAATCTGCCGCCATCTTCTCTGCTTCCATTGCCTTTTTCAGTATATCTGAGAGTTGTATTTTGTCATCAGTTCTAAATTCAGGAAAGGATATTTTGCTTTCCTCAGGCAAAACAATTTTTCTATCTGGAAATTTTTTCTTAAATAATTTTTCAAGCAAATTTTTATGTGCTGTTTCCTCATTTGCCAAGAATTTAATTTTGTCTTTTAACAGATAGATGTTCGTCATTTCAGCCATTTTATTGTAATTTTCTGCAGCATCTATTTCTGACTTAATTGCGATTTCCAAAAGATTTTCTAAATCCTGCATAAAAATCAAATAAATCTTTCTATAAAAACTTGCTCCTTTATAATCCATCCATTTGGAATTCCTGATAATCAAACCATATACCAGATTTATGCAGATAACTTCGTTCTGCTTCAAGCAGCGCCTTATGCATTTCTTCTTCCTTTGCAATTTTTTCAAACAATGCTCTAACCTTTTCATTTTTTGCTTTCTCCGCAGCATTTCTGAAATATTCATAAGCTCTTTCTTCAAATTTTATTGCATGATCCAGAGCAGCATATTCTCCAGCCTTTGTCGAAAAATCAATTTCTTCAAAGATGTCAAGATGCTTTGCCTCTTTTCCTTCTTCTTCAATTTTTCCGAAAATTTCTTCTGCTATTTTTTTAAAAATTTGCAAATGCTTTATTTCATCTTCTGCCAGCTTTTCAAACATTTTCTTTCCATATGTATTTGGACATAATTCCGCCGCTTTCTTATAATAGGCATAACCGTCTCTTTCAAGTTGTAAAGCCATTTTTATTTCTTCCATATTTTACACCTCCTTTATTTTTTCTAAAATGATGGCAGGACATATCTTTTTTACACCTTCTATTTTCGCGATTTTATTTGCCAAGATTTCTGAGAGTTCCTTTCCATCTTTTGCCCATATCTCCGCCATTATCATATGATCCCCAGCAGAAATATAAACATTTTTTGCTTCCTCAATCTTTGCCACTTCATTTGCAACGTCCAGTAGTTTAGTTGGTTCTGTATCCAAGCCAAGTAAGGTTATACTGTTGTAACCTATTTTTCTTGGATCTACAACTGCAACGTACTTTCTTATTATGCCTTTCTTTTCCAAAGCATCGATTCTTTTCCTTATCGCCCCCTCACTCAACCCAATTTTCTTTGCTATTTGAGTATAGGGCATTCTAGCGTTTTTTTGCAATATCTCCAGTATTTTTTTATCTATTTCATCTATCATATTAATCTTTTCGAATTTCGTAATAAAAGTAAATACAATCGCACTATTTATTTCTTTTTGTTAAATTTAGAAGAATTGGAATGGGTTTATTCGCATTATATTATGATTATCGTAAAATTTTTTCAAAGATTCGGACAAAAAATATATATATTCGAACCTTATATTGACTTGGTGATAAAAATGCTGTCTGAAAAAATACTGGAAGCTTTAAATAAGCAGATAAATGCCGAATTTTATTCAGCTTATTTGTATCTTGCAATGTCTGCTTATTTTGAGGCAAGAAATTTAAAAGGATTTGCCAATTGGATGAGAGTGCAAGCTCAGGAAGAAACTACACATGCCATGAAAATATATGACTATGTTGTGGAAAGAGGAGGAAAGGTCAAACTTATGGCAATAGAACAGCCACCTGCAGAGTGGGGCTCGCCCCTAGAGGCTTTCGAAGCCGCATATAACCATGAGATAAAAATAACAGGAATGATTAACGAGCTTGTAAATCTGGCCATGGAGGAAAAGGATCATGCTACATATAACATGCTTCAATGGTTTGTAGCCGAGCAGGTGGAGGAAGAGGCATCAACAGATGAAATTGTTCAGAAATTGAAAATGTTGGGGGAGGATAGCAGAGGCATATTAATGATTGATCGTGAGCTTGCACAAAGAGTGTTTTCGCCAGTTGAGGAGGTGAAATAGAATGGCAAAAAGGTATGAAATATATAAATGTGAAATTTGTGGAAATGTTGTTGAAGTGCTGCATGGAGGTATCGGGCAGCTCGTATGCTGCGGGCAGCCAATGAAGCTAATGGAGGGAAAAAAGGAGGAGCAAGGATATGAAAAACATTTACCTGTGGTAGAAAAGGGGGATGGAAAAGTTGTGGTAAAGATAGGCAGCATACCGCATCCTATGGAGGAAAATCATTTCATAGAAATGATAGAAGTTATAACGAAAGATGGAAATATTTTGAGAAAATATTTGAAGCCTGGAGAAAAGCCAGAAGCAGAATTTGAAGTGGAAGAAATAAGAGAGGCGAGAGAATACTGCACAATACATGGATTATGGAGTAAGGAGGTGTGAATAATGAAAATAGGAGAGAAGGTGCCAGATTTTGAATTTGAGGCATATCATGAAGGGCAAATTAAAAAGATGAGATTATATGATTTCAGAGGCAAGTGGATTATTCTTGCATTCTATCCAGCAGATTTTACATTTGTTTGTCCAACAGAGCTAGAAGAGTTGGCAGATTATTACGATGAATTCAGAAAAAACGATGCTGAAATATTGAGCATAAGCACTGACACAGCCTACGTCCATAAAGCATGGCATGATACATCCAAAGCAATAAGCAAAATTAGATTTCCGATGGTTGCTGACCCCGCCGCCAAGTTATGCAGAGCTTTTGGAACATATATAGAAGAGGAAGGAGTTTCAAGAGCAACATTCATTATCGATCCAGATGGCAAACTAGTTGCAATGGAATTGCATGATAACAGTATTGGAAGAAGTGCAAGGGAAATTTTGAGAAAGTTGCAGGCAGCTAAATATACGAGAGAACATCCTGGTGAGGTATGTCCAGCAAGCTGGGAGCCAGGAAAGGAAACTTTAAAAGTCAGTCTCGATTTAGTTGGAAAAATATAGGAGGTGAAAAAATGGGAGAAATGACAAAAAAAGCGTTAAATGAGGCTTTTGCTGGGGAATCGATGGCACATATGAAATATCTGATATTCAGTGAGATGGCAGAAAAGGAAGGATATCATAATATAGCTCGACTTTTCAAAGCAATTGCATTTGCTGAGCAAGTCCATGCCACAAATCATGCAAGAAATCTTGCCATGATAAAAGAAACAGAAAGTAATCTTCAGACTGCTATAGACGGAGAGACATTTGAAGTAGAGGAAATGTATCCTGCTTATGATGCCGTAGCAAAGTTGCAGAATGATAGAGATGCAGAAATTTCCATTCACTATGCTTTAGAGGCAGAAAAAATTCATGCTGACCTATACAAAAAAGCAAAAGATGCCGTCAAAAACAGGAGAGATGTTGAGCTTGAAGAGATATATATTTGCCCTGTGTGCGGCTACACTCATGTAGGCACCCCACCAGAAAAATGCCCTATTTGCGGAGCATCAAAAGAAAAGTTCAAGAAATTTTAGGGGGGTGAAAAAATGGAAGAAAAGGAAAAGAAGATATTGGAAGCATTTAAGAAGGCTGGCAAGCCTTTGCGACCAGGAGATATAGCAGAGATGACAGGCATTGACAAGAAAGAAGTGTCGAAAATAATAAAGAAACTGAAAGAAGAGGGAAAAATAATATCTCCAAAAAGATGCTTTTATGCCCCGGCTAAATAACTCTTTTCCCTTATTTTTTGTTTTAAAATGTCATGTCGTTTCTCATTTAAAAACATTACAGCGTAATATTTAAATACAATTTTCGAATTGGCAAGTGTTAACATGGAAAAGTTTGTGAAAAGTGAAAATAAAACATCAAAATATTCTGCTGTATCATTAGATGAAATAATTTCGGATACAGCTGAGAAGCTTTGTCAAGGTAAGCTATATGATTTGAAATACAAAGCAAATTATGAATTGCCGACGCCTTCCATAGAAGACTTATCAAAATGCATTTTGCTTTTGCGTTCTGTAATTTTTCCTGGATATTTTGGAATAAAGGTAACAGATAAAACAAAGATGAAAAATGATTTACAGCAGGCTCTTGAAGAAGCTTCTACAATCTTGCTTGAACAGATATATCGTGTTTTATGCTTTGATTGTTCTCTGGATGCAAAGGATTGCGCCAAATGCAGAGAAAGGGCAGAAAAGGCAGTTGCTTATCTGATTTCTCGCCTGCCCGAAATAAGGCGACTGCTCTTAACAGATGTTGAAGCAGCATATGAAGGAGATCCGGCAGCAAAAAGCATTGATGAAGTAATATTATGCTATCCGAGTATAAAGGCATTGACTAACCATAGAGTAGCTCATGAATTGTATAAAATGGATATCCCTCTGATTCCACGTTTAATAACGGAGATGGCACATGCTGAAACAGGTATAGATATTCATCCTGGAGCAGAGATAGGCGAAAGATTTTTCATGGACCATGGGACAGGAATAGTTATTGGAGAAACGAGCATCATTGGCAAAAATGTTAAGATTTATCAGGGTGTTACCTTGGGAGCCAAAAGTTTTCCACTGGATGAAAGAGGAATGCCTGTAAAAGATGTTCCCCGCCATCCAATTGTGGAGGATGATGTGATAATTTATGCATGTGCCACCATACTTGGCAGGGTAAGAATAGGCAAAGGCGCAATTATAGGGAGCAATGCTTTTGTAACCAAGGATGTACCGCCTGGCAGTAAAGTATTTGCTGGAAAAGAAAATGTTTTGGAGGGAGAAAATGAAAAGAATTTATAGGCCAAAAATAGCTGAGGATATAACTCAGCTTATTGGGAATACACCTTTGGTGAGGTTGAAGAAAATAGGCAAAGGTTTGCCGGGGGAAATTATAGCTAAGCTTGAATCCTTCAATCCTCTTTCAAGTGTTAAGGACAGAATAGGTTATTCCATGATTGAGGATGCTGAAAAAAGGGGTTTGTTGAAGCCCGGCGATACTATTATTGAGCCGACTAGTGGCAATACTGGCATTGCTTTAGCTTTTGTTGCAGCTGTTAAGGGTTATAAACTAATTCTGACCATGCCAGACACAATGAGCGTTGAAAGAATAAAAATAATGAAGGCATTTGGAGCAGAGGTAATTTTAACACCCGGCAAAGAAGGAATGAATGGTGCTGTGAAAAAGGCAGAGGAAATAGCAAAGGAAAATGGCTATTTCATGCCCCAGCAATTTAAGAATCCAGCCAATCCAGAAATACATCGAAGAACAACTGCCCTAGAAATCTGGGAAGACACAGAAGGCAAAGTAGATATATTTGTCGCCGGTGTAGGAACAGGAGGTACAATAACTGGGGTTGGGGAAGTATTAAAGAAATTTAAGCCAAGCATTAAAATTGTAGCTGTTGAGCCAGCTGAATCACCTGTATTATCAGGAGGTGAGCCAGGCCCTCATAAAATACAGGGCATAGGAGCAGGTTTTATACCAGATATTCTCAATGTAGATGTAATTGATGAAATTATTAAGGTAAAGAGTGAAGATGCTGGAGAAATGGTTAGAAAACTTGCAAAAGAGGAGGGAATTCTTGCGGGCATATCATCTGGAGCTGCAGTATGTGCTGCTTTAGAAATTGCATCTAGGGAAGAAAATAAAGGAAAAATGATTGTCGTAGTGTTACCAGATACTGGTGAAAGATATCTTTCAACATGGATATTTGAGGAACAAGATTAATTTATTTATACCCAAATGAAATTTATGGACGATAAAAATGATAGTTGAGATAGATAATGGTGTGTATTTTGTTGGGGCAATGCACTGGGATCGCCGCCTTTTTGATGAACTGATTCCTTTGCCTGATGGAACAAGCTATAACGCCTATTTAATCAAGGGAACAGAAAAAACTGCATTGATAGATACTGTTGACCCTGCAAAAAGCGAGGAATTAGTGAAAAACCTTGAAAAGCTCGGGGTAAAAAGCATTGATTATATTGTAGCTAATCACGCTGAGCAGGACCATTCTGGAGCATTGCCAATAATGCTCAAAAAATATCCCATGGCAAAAGTAGTAACTAATGAAAAATGCAAGCGTTTTCTTATGGATTTGCTTTTGCTACCAGAAGAAAAATTCATGGTTGTAGATGAAGGAGACAAAATTTCACTGGGAGATAAAACTCTGCAGTTTATCATGGCACCATGGGTTCACTGGCCAGAAACGATGCTTACTTACTTAATAGAAAACAAAATTTTATTTCCATGTGACTTATTTGGGTCTCATCTTGCAGTAAGCAACATCTTTTCTGAAAATGGAAAGTTATACAATGCAGCCAAGCGTTATTATGCAGAGATTATGATGCCTTTCCGTAACAAAATAAGGCAGCATATGGAGAAAATTAGCAAATTTGACATAAAAATGATTGCTCCAAGCCATGGTCCGATTTACAAAAATCCAGAATTTATTCTGAATGCATATCGCGACTGGATTTCTGATGATGTTAAAAACGAAGCTGTCATAGCATATGTTTCTATGCATGGAAGCGTGGAAAAAATGGTGGAGCATTTTATCGATTCTTTGACCAAACAAGGCGTGAATGCTATTCCTTTTAATTTAACTGTAACTGATATAGGTGAGTTGGCAATGGCTCTGGTGGACGCGGCCACGCTTATTGTGGCGACGCCTACAGTACTTACTGGTATGCATCCATCCGCCTTGTACGCAGCATATCTTGCTAATGCCTTGCGACCGAAAACAAAATTTGTTTCTCTAATTGTTTCTTATGGCTGGGGTGGAAAGGCTGTAGAACAGGCCAAAAGCATGATAGGAAATTTGAAAGTAGAGTTGCTTGAGCCAGTTATAGCAAAGGGCCATCCAAAAGAGGGGGATTTTAAAGCACTGGATGAACTTGCAAGAAAAATTGCTGAGAAGCATAGAGAAATTGGTATATTGAATTAATTCGAGTTAAGTGAAAAGCATATATTCCATTATATCAAAGGTATCAACCTCAATTGTCCTTCCTTTTACTTTTATTTTGCCTGTAGCATGAACATGATATCGCCAGTAATGTAACAACGGCAAGCGAATGAAATGTATTGATGAGGCACGAAAAGAGATATTGATGACAACATTTTTATCTGCTGCAGAAATGTGAAAAGAAGTTGGAATGAGTTTACCGTGATTTATTTCATAATCATAACAAATTATGGATACGTTTTCTATTAAATTATAAGAAGAATTGCTGAATATTACAAAATCTTCTTGCATGAAAACATTTTTCATCAATTTCGCCCAAACTACAGAAAAATTGCCTATCATTATTTTTCCGTCCATATACCCTCTTTTTATAAAAGGGCTTAGCAGAGAAAAGATGTTATGATCGTGATACCCCTTGCCCTTTACATTTTTTTCTTTTCCATTTATGAAAATGTAGCCTTCCACCCTCATGTTTGGAATAGCAAGCCATCCTTCATCGCTCTTCCATCCTTTTGTTGTATTTTCAAAATATAAATTGAATGAAATAAAGGAAGTAATGTAAGATATATTATAACATATCTTGCCTTCTTCATTCAAAAAACCTTTCATTATTTCATTTCCTTTTGCAACAATATATGGTGTTTCGCTAGATAGATAAAAAGATGTGTACACATCTCTTTTTTCATACACAATTTTTCCGTTTTCATAAAAATGCACTCCAACCGTTAAAATTCCTTTTCTTTCGTCCCCTAAAGAAGTTATCATGAAAACCATGCTTTCATTACTCTCAAAAATTGCCTCAAAATACCATGTTTCAATATGCAAGGGCAAGTCAGCATGGAAAGCATCATCTTTCAGAGTTATATCATAAAGACCAATGTTATTGAATAAAAGGAGGAGAATAATAAATGAAATTTTCATGAACATAAACCCTAATCACAAAAGGATTTAAAACTTATATAACCTGTCTATTTTGCAGCACAGATAGTAAAAGTTCTTTTCCTTTAGGTGTCAACTCATACATTTTATGCTTACTATCTATAACTTTTCCCCTGACGAAACCAGCTTTCTCCAAAATCAATATAAAGAGGGCTAAATCATGATATGGCAAATTTATTTCTTTTTCCAATCTGGATATATCTTTAGGTGTCAAAAGGGTTAACAAAATTTTTTCTATAACACGTAATCCAGTTCCTACCCCTAATCTCTGACCCAATAGATCCATGTATCTAAGAGCTATCTCAAAGGTGGCTTTATCAATGATATCCACTCGCCCCAGATTTATTATATCAAGATAGCCCATTAATCTGTACTCCTTTTTCTTTATCTCTCTGAGAAATGGTAAAGCCTCTTTGTATGGTTTTATGAATTCATTAAGTATCCATTCCTTAATTTCCACCCCTGTTATTTTCTTTAATCCTTTTTTGATGACATTTCTTTTTGTTTCATCTCCAATTTCACCGTATAAATCGGTAAAGAGTTTGATTTTTGATACAGCTTTACAAATATTTTCCACTTCCTC
This sequence comes from archaeon, assembly GCA_024275755.1. Taxonomy (GTDB): domain Archaea; phylum Thermoplasmatota; class E2; order UBA202; family JdFR-43; genus JdFR-43. The sequence goes on from JAJRYN010000031.1 coordinate 11,648, forward strand.
TTCTTCTGTCACACTTCTTATGATATCTTCTCCTAAAGGAGAAAGGGTTAGATTACCACTTTTGCCAATGATCAAGCCATACTGCTTAAGTGCTGATAATTTTGCCCTAAATCGCCCACTTTTGTGAGTTCTATGTCCTAACTTCTTGGCAAGTATTTTTATATCCCTTATTTTCTCCCTTTGTATCAATTTTAGTATAGCCACTGCCTCGTTGATTCCGATCAATGGATATTCATAGTTTCCGAGTTTTCCCATGTTAGTAATAGAGTTCATAGTTAATAAATTTGTCTAAAATTACCGAAAATAACCGAAAAATTTCAAAAAATTTAAATACTCATGTTTATTCTTGATGTGTAGTGGGTGAGGGGAGTGGGATGTTTGTCCTTAAACAACCGAAAAATCCTTTCATTTTCTGCCTCCGAATATTTTATAATTTCTAGTCCTCAGATACAGACAGGCTCCCCTCACCCACTGGTATATTTTAAAGGAGGGATATGATGAAGAGAGAGAAAAAGCGTATGGGAAAGGTTTTGGCGATATTAATATCTGCAGTGATAATAGCAGCAGCAATACCAGCTACAATTGCAAAAAATGGCATTAACTTCTTTAATAACAACGATAACAATGATTCCAATGGTATCTACACTATGAATAAAGTAAGAGATGAAGGAAAACCACACCCCCCAATTCCACCAGTTGGAGATGTAGCAGTATCCCCTATAGACATCATTTTTTATGAGAATTTCAGCAGTGGACTAGGACAATTTACAGTAGACAACATCAGCGGATACGGAAACTATACGTGGAATAGTAACGGATGGATGGACTGGGATTCGGCATTCAATATATATTACCAAACAGAAAACGATTACCTCAATACAACAATTGATTTGACTAATCTTCCAGAATGTGTGGATACCATATTACTGCAATTCGACTACTGGGGTGCTGGAGGACAGTTTAACGTGGAAATAGATGGAACAGCAGTAGGAGATAGTCCATACCAAGGGGGAGTTAAATCAACAGCAGAAATCATAATACCTGATATATACAAAGGAAAAACATTCACACTATCATTCCATGTAAGCGGGGTTATTGGTGCATTTGACAGAGAATTCAGTATTGACAATGTAATAATATCTGTAAATTATACAACTGATATTATAATAAATGGAATTGAAGGCATGGAGGATGGCGGAAGGTACAATACATTTCCAAAAATGATAAATGTTAGCGTGACTAACAGAGGAACAGAGCCCATAGATAAAGCAGATTTCCACTTGCAAATATACAAGGAGGTGCCGTTCGAGCCGGAGAATTACAAGTGCTGGGACTTAGAAAAATGTTTCTTAACAACATGGGATACCCGGAGTGCAGATGGAGACCAAGCAACATGGTATTGGACAGAGAAGAGGAGCCATTCACCAACACACAGCTATGCATGTAAGCCAGATTATTTGGATACATATGAGGCAAATTCAGAAGACTATTTGATATTGCACGATTGGTTTACCATACCAACGGCTGTTGGCGATAAAACGGTACATGCTGCATTTCTGAACTTCTCCTACTGGTGCAAAGGAGAATACAATAGCTATACAGTAACTGATTATGGCATGGTGTACATTGAAGATAAGATAAATCCAGGAAATTTAATACTGGTAGGTGGACCATATTATGAAACATATGGCAAATGGATCTTTGAAGAAATAAATATTTCTGATTACATAGGACACGATATAAGAATATGGTTTGGATGGTTCTCAGATGATTACCTCAACTATGAAGGAATGTATGTTGACGACATATGCATTGAGCTGGCATATGCAAGTGCTCAGCCACTCGTATTCCAAGGATATAAGTATACAGATTTTGAACCGAATGAGACAAAGACAATAAGTTTTCCAATTGAGTTTACGCCAGATGAAGGCACATATTTCATACAAGTATACACAGATTACGAAGACTGCTTACCGGGCATAGAAGGTGGAAATGAAATCAACTGGACAATCTGGTTTGGAGATGTATGTGATGCTGCAATACTTGATGTAACAGCTCCAGCAGAAGTAGAGATGCCAGATGAGAGATATGTAAATGTGCCAATAAATGTGACAGTTTACAATAATGGAACTCTAACAAAGGATGTGCCAGTTGAGGTGAAAGTACAGCATAAACTTGTTGATACAATATTTGAAGATGATGTCGAATCTGGCGACAAGGGATGGTATCAGTGGTATATAAGCGGAACTGGCGATCCAGATTTCAGCTGGATTATCACAGAAAAAGAATGTTATAGTGCAACACATGCATGGGCAGCATGGTCAGATATAGTTAAACAACATCCAGCAGGATTGGATAACGGCATTGCTACACCAGAGCCAATAACCTTTGATGAAGGAACAGATGTTGTGGCAATGATTAACTATAATTTTGGAGTGGACAACGTAGCATATCCGGTTCTGGCGACGGAGGGCGGCATATTCATGCTTGGAGAATACATAGGTGGAGGAGGACTTCCATTTGATATTGATGCAGCTCCGTTCAAGGGCTCTTCAGGAGGATGGCAACTCTTCTCATTCAACGAATATATCAGGACACATACACTATACTGGGAAAAGAACGATTACTGGGGCGGATTTGGAGAAGTTAATAATTTGGCTGAATTAGTTGAATATCTTTCTGAAAGATATGGTGTGCATGAATTCTGTCCAGGTTTCCATATTACCACAACTACAGATGGTGCAGAGCCATTGTTTAGTGGATTCTTGTTTGATGATTTCAAAGTAAT
>JAJRYN010000032.1 GCA_024275755.1 archaeon
CTGAAAATATACCATAGCCAAAATTGTTTGTAAATTCACAGTTTATTATTTCATTGAATGAGGAATTCTGTAATTTTATGCCTATTTTATTATCCCGAATATTACAGAATGAAATTGAGGAATTGGTTGTGTTGAGAAGCCATATTCCACAGAATGTATCATGTATGGCGATGCCTTCAATATCTATTTTCTCAGAAGATTCTATCCACATGCTTTTATTTTCTATATTGTAAAATTCTCCATCTTCAAAAGTGCTTGCAAATGAGTTTTTAACCATTACTCCCCAGTCTGTATCATATATGATGGCATTTATAATACTTATATTTGAGCCACTCATCCATATTGCGACAGGCATATTATGGAATGAACAATTTATAATGGTTACATTATCTGATGCGATTTCTAGACCATATTGGCCATTTGCAGTTATTATGCAATTTTTAATTTCCACATTATCATATTCAACATAGATTCCTGCATCTACACCATTTCTCACAGTAAAATTTTCCATTTTTATTCCATCCGCAAGCAGATTTACTGCATACTTTCTGGAATTCCCATCTATTATAACATTTTCAGCATTTTCTCCTATCAAAGTGATTTGCTTGTCAACGAAAATATTTTCTTCATAGGTTCCAGCAAAAACAAAGATTATGTCACCATCTTCAGCATCATCAATTGCTGCCTGGATTGTATTCCATTTGTGATTCTGTGGATCATTTGTAAAATCATCATCAACAAATATTATCTTTCCATATGGTAGAGAATATGATGTCGTGGCCATCAATATCCCATATCCTAAAATAGCCAAAAGAATGAATAACCCCATCCCCTTTTTTGCCATGTAAAGATAAAAACTTCTTACACTTAAATCTTTTTATTTTTTTCTGATTTCATCCAGTATTTCTTTCGCTCTATCCATTCTTATTTTTCCTTCTTCAATCATCTTTTTCGCCACTATTTCTATTTCTTCTCCTTTTGCCCCCGCCATAACTGCAATATTCTGGGCATGCAGCTTCATATGTCCCGCCTGAATACCTTTTGTGGCTAAAGCTCGCAAAGCAGCAAAATTCTGGGCTAATCCGACAGATGCCATTATTTCTGCCAGTTCTTTTGCTGTTTTAATGCCCAGAATTTTAAGACAAATTCTAGCCATGGGATGAACCTTTGTGGCCCCTCCTACAATTCCAACTGCGAGTGGCAACTTTATTTTTCCATATAAATCTCCACTCTCTAATTTGCTCCATGTTGTCAACGGCTTGTATCCATTCATTGCCGCATAAGCATGCGCTCCTGCCTCCACAGCCCTCCAGTCATTGCCAGTTGCTATCACTACTGCGTCGATTCCATTCATTATTCCCTTGTTGTGTGTAGCAGCCCTGAAGACATCCAAGGCGGCGAATTCATATGCCTTAACTATTTTATCAACAACTTCTTCTCCTCCAATTGCCTCTTTTTTGTAAATGACCTCCGCTTCAGCAAGCCTGTATATAGCAAGATTCGATATGATGCGCAGCAAAGCCTTTCCACCTGTTATCCTCTCGAGTAAAGGAGCGATCGCTTCAGCCATTGTATTAACAGCATTTGCGCCCATTGCATCCCTCACATCAACCAGAATATGCACAACCATCATGTCATTACTGAGCCATCTTATTTCTAAATCCTTGGATCCTCCTCCTAAATCAACCAGAATCTTGTCCTGAGCGTTTGCAAGGCTCAATATCTCCTCTTTCTGTTCCTCTATTTTTTCTTTTGCATCTCTGGCTGGATTCAAAATCTGTATCTGTCCTATCATGATGGGCTCCGTGGCTTTTGCTTTAAAGCCATCTGGTCTAGCCATTTTTGCAGCATTCGAAGCAGCTGCCACCACGGAAGTTTCCTCAATCGCCATTGGAATGAGTAGCTCTCTTCCATTTATGATGAAATTTGTTGCAATGCCTAAAGGCAATTGCATCGTGCCAACAACATTTTCAATCATTATATCTGCAACATCTTTTGGTAGAGCACTAAAAGAGAGGAGCATATTGGCTTCTTCATCGGTCAAACCAGCAAACTCTTTGACAACTTTTACTCTCTCCTCTATTGGCATTTTATAAAAGCCAGGAATACGCGACGACTTCATAGGATTAAATAAAAATGTTGTATATTTGCTTATTGTTAAAAAAATTTTGAAGATTCTTAAATTACGCTGTTCCCCTATTTTCCTCTATCGAACTTTTTAGAAAGATTTATTACCTTTTTCCTAATAATTTTTCAGATAATTATGAGAGAGGACACTTATAAAAAAATCCTTAGCGATCTGGAGGCGGAGGCAGATATAGAGGGGAGTTGTATAGTTTCGAGAGATGGTATACTGATTTACTCCAGCATGAAAGATATACATGCGGAAGCTTTTGCGGCAATGCTTGCAACTCTTTTGAGTTCTGCTGAAGTAGCAATGGATGAGATAAAGGCAGGCGTACCAAAAAAAGTGGTTGTGGATGGCAAAAACAGGAAAATAGTGGTTATAGGTGCTGGAGCAAATGCTTTGCTTGCATCAGTAACTCATAGAGGCGCTGATGACGTATATGAGGCGATGAAGGCAGCAGCAAGAAAAATTGATAAAACTTTGTGTGAGAAAAAATGATTGAAACGGGTATACCGAAGCTGGATGAATATCTAAAAGGAATACCTGAGGGTAAATCTCTTGTTTTCTATATTGAGCCAGGCGTTGAGGAGAGCAATATAGGTATACATGTATTGCATCATAACTTGGAAAGAGGATTGTATGGAATATATGTTGTATCAGAAAGTTCTCCAAAAAATGTGGAGAAAAAATTCCGGGAATTTAACTGGGATATTAAAAAGTATGATAAACTCATTGTCATAGATGGATATTCTTCTTTAATAGGCGCTCCTTCGGAAGAAAAATATATTGTGGAAGAACCTCATGACATAAGAAGTTATGAAGATGTTTTGCTGGAAGTGATGGAAAAAATAGAAGGAAAAGGTGTAATGGTTTTTGATTCCCTCTCGAACATAATGGATATGTGTGGAGAAAGGGAAACGCTCGAAGGAATAGAAAGAATAAATAAGGATGTTGGAAGTTCTGGATTTGTCACAATTTATAATTTCATTGCATGGCCATATAAAGAAGCAATAATTTACAGAATGAAAAGACTATTTAATGCCATTATAGAAGTAAATGTTGTCGAGGACGTGGTAACCAGGCAAAGAATGGAGATAAAGAAGGTTGACTGGAATGGAGCAGAAGGCAAAAAATTTGAATTCAAAATATTTAAGCCCGAGGGCATCAGAATATATATTCCAAAAATTAGCGTAATAGGGCCATTTCAAGCGGGTAAAACAACATTTATAAAAGCAATGGCAAAAAATTTCACCCCTGTTGAAAGACTGGGAGCAACTGTCGGTGTGGAACATGGAACAGTGGACTACAAAGATTATAGGGCTGAAATTTTTGGAATACCTGGTCAAGAAAGATTTCTTCCTCTGCTTGATAAGCTTGGTTCTTCGTCTAATGGGGTATTTCTTGTCATAGATTCAACAAAACCAGAGGAATTCAGCCTAGCAAAAAAAATGCTGGAAAAATTTTCTGGCATACCTTATGTAATTGTCGCAAATAAACAGGATTTGCCTGGAGCACTTAAAAAAGAAGAGATAAAAGATAGGATAGGATTACCCGATGCTTCTGTAATAGAAACAATAGCTAAGGAGGGTAAAGGAGTATATGAGGCCTTTGAAATGTTGGCCGAAAAAATAATGGAGTGTTTAAATGCTAGCTAAAACAGGAATAGATAGGTTAGACGAATTGCTTAAGGGAGGGATACCTTTAAAAAGTAATGTTCTGATATATTCCCCTCCTTTTATTGGAAGAGAAATTATCCTAAAGAGATTTGCGCTTTCTGGCTTGCAGGAAGGAGATACAATTCTTTTTGTTTTAACAGATAAATCTTTCCAGGATATGCGGGAGGAAATGAAAAAACTTGATAAAAAATATGAGAAATATGAGGAGGAAGGAAAGATAAGATATATAGATGTTTACTCCCCAAGTGTTGAAATAAAGGAAGAGAGTGAGTGGGTTATTTTTGTTGATAGCCCAATAAACAGAGAAAGAATTGCCTCTTCAGTTATCCAAACATTAAAAGAAAAAGAGGGTAAATATCGAGTCATATTTGATTCCTTGTCTACTCTAATAGTATATTCAGATGCAAAAGCTGTTTTCAGATTTTTGCAGGTGTTAAGTGGAATATGCAAGAGAATGGGAGCAACTTCAATGTTCAGTATGACGAGAGGGATGCATGAGGAAATCGAGGTTCAAACAATAAAACATCTGATGGATGGCGTAATAGAATTAAGAGAAGAAGGAGCCAGACTCCAGATTCGTGTTCAAGGATGTGGAGAAGTTATATCCCGCCACTGGATTGATTATCTGCTGGAAGGAGAGGAAATAAAATTAACGGGAGCCTTCAGAATGGGGAGAGTTGCTTAAAGAGACAGCAAAAATAATAGCAAAAATAAAAATAGAATGGTAGTAGCAACAATTATCAAAATTTTTGCTATTGTGACATCACTAGAAAAAATTACTGGAATAGGGCCTATGAATACAATGCCTCCCGTTTTCTTTTCTATTTTTTCAGGTATAAGAGCTTCTTGCATTTCGGATTTCAATGAAAAAGAGAAAATAAAAAGAATGAAGGATAGGAAAATCAATAACATGCCAAAAAAACTTAAGATTCCACTTCCAGCAATAAAAGGAAATATGAGGAATATGCCTGCTTCCGCTTCCCCTTCAATAAATGCAATTAAAAGCAGAGCAATGCCCAAGATGAAAAGAATAGTTGGCAACCTACTTTCCATATCTTCTCTGCCTCCTCTGATAAGACTGTATGGCCTTTAAAAAATCTGTTTTTTTGAAAGACGGCCAGTAAACATCTGCAAAATATAGCTCTGAGTAAGCAAGCTGCCATAACAGGAAATTTGATATTCTTTCTTCTCCGGACGTTCTCAAAACCAAATCTGGATCAGGTATTGGAAGATGAGAAGTATATAAATAGGAAGAAATGAGTTCTTTGTCTATATTTTCTGGCTTTATCTTGCCTTTCTTTACATCTTCTGCAATTTTCTTAACAGCTTCAACTATTTCTTCCCTCCCCCCATAACCAATGGCGATATTGAAGAAATATTTGTCATTGTTCTTTGTCTTTTCCATAACTTCCATTGCCGCCTTTTTAACATTCTCTGGCAGCAAATCAATTTGTCCTATAACCTTTATCCTCACTCTATTTTCCATTGTTCTCTCATCATTTGCGAGTTTTTTCAAATCCTGCTCAAATAAATTCATCAAATGTTCTACTTCCTCTTTTGGCCTTTTAAAGTTATCTGTTGAAAATGCAAACACCGTCAGAATTTTAATGCCCAGTTCGTGACACCATTCTACCACTTCCTCAAGCTTATCCTTACCCATTTCATGCCCTTTATATGGAGGCATTCCCTGCATTAATGCATATCTTCTATTTCCATCCATGATTATGGCAATATGCTGAGGAATTGGATATCTCTTTATATCTTCCATCATTTTTTTTGCTATTATCCTTTCCATCTCTCTGTAAATTATTTTGAAAAGTTTGTTGTATTTTATCTGCCTGATTACTTGTCTTGCAAAGTTTGTTTCTATTGCTTTTTCGCCTATCCTCTCTAGCCTTTTTCTGAGCATCTCAATTAAATAAGCACCTTTCTTTAAATTTGTTGTTATTTGTGTGAAAAAATGATAACATCAACTTTGCTCAAATAAAAGAAAGAATGGAGCTCCACTATTTTGGAAACGATGGGAATAGCTGCCTTCATTTTCTCATTGAAAATTTATATGGAAGTTTTTATATATCTAAGATATTACTCTTATGAAAGCTATTGTGGCTCTGGGAGGAAACGCATTAACTGGCAAAGAGAGAAAAGCAGATATAGAAAAACAATTTGAGGCAACAAAAAATACTGCAAAATCAATTGCCAGAATGATTAAAAATGGATGGCATATTGGCATAACCCATGGCAACGGGCCGCAAGTAGGCGCCTTACTTTTGCAGCAGAAAATTGCCATGCAATATGTTTCCCCTATGCCACTTCATGTTCTAGGTGCACTAACTCAGGGAGAAATAGGATACATTGTTCAGCAATGCCTGCTTAATGAATTTAGACGACAGGGAATAAAAAGAAAAATCGCCACTGTTGTGACTCAAGTCCTAGTTGATGAGAATGATGAGGCATTCAAAAACCCAACAAAACCCGTTGGTCCAATTTATTCTGATGAAGAAGCAGAGAAGATGAAGAAACAGTATGTAATGGGAAGAGTTGAAAATGGCTGGCGCATTCTTGTTCCTTCCCCCAAGCCAATTACAATTATTGAGGCAGATGTCATAAAGCAGTTGATGGAGGATGGCGTGGTTGTTATCGCAGCCGGGGGTGGAGGTATTCCAGTAATTGAAAGAAATGGCGTGCTTGAAGGCGTGGATGCAGTTATCGATAAAGATCTCGCCTCCCAGAAACTTGCTAACGAAATAGAAGCGGATATACTTTTAATTTTAACTGACGTGGAGTATGTCTATTTAAATTATGGAAAAGAAAATGAAAAAGCACTGGAAGATGTGAGTGTGGAAGAAATGGAAAAATATTACAGGGAAGGACATTTTCCCCCTGGTTCAATGGGGCCTAAAATAGAGGCAGCAATAAATTTCATAAAAAATGGTGGAAAGGAAACGATAATTACATCTATTGATAAGGCATGGGATGCATTAGAAGGAAAAACAGGAACACACATTCATGCTTGATTTTTTAGTAAATGTGGCAGACTTTCTATTTCAACTTCCTTCTGCTCTCTCTTTTCCATGTCTTTTAGGACGACTTTATTTTTCTTCCATTCATCTGGAGCCACTATTATAACCTTATTGAATCCCTTTTTATTTGCATATTCGAGCGATTTTGAAATGCTCCTCCTCATTAAATCCATCTCTGCCTTTATATCATGCTGTCTTACCATTCTTACAATCTTTATTGCTTCTTTTATCATACCTTCCATATATGCAATATAAACTGGCTTGTATTCTTCCTCAAATTTAAATCCCTCTGTTTCTAAGGCAAGTAAAGTTCTATCAAATCCAATTGCAAATCCAGCTGTTGGAATTTTTCTTCCACCAAGCAAAGGCACAAGATTGTATTCTCCTCCTCCGCATATCTGCTTTTCTGCTCCGAGTTTGGGAGCATCTATTTCAAAAACAACACCAATGTAATAATCGAGACCTCTTGCTATTGATAAATCAAGGTTGTATGGAATAGCGAATTCTTCAAGGAATTCAAAAATTTCTTTCATTCTGTCTGCCTCCTCATATTCTATTTCTTCTATCTTTTTTATTTCTATGAAATTCATGAATTCTTTAAACTCCTTTTCTTCCATTTTCTTTTCCAATTCCTCAAAATCCTTTTTATCAATGAGTCGCATTATTTCTGCATCTCTTGCACCTATACCGTCCAGAAATCTCCTCAATATATCCAGATTTCCCACCCGGAGTATTATATTTCTCAACCCGCTCTCCCTCAAAATATTGTATGCCATAGCAATTAATTCTGCAATCGCCTCGGGCTTGTCACTTCCTATAAGCTCGCATCCAAACTGCCAGAACTCCCTATATCTGCCTTTTTGTGGGCGATCATACCTAAAACAGTTGCCAAAATAATAAAATTTTATTGGCTTTGTTTCCATCTGAAATCTTTCAACATAAAATCTCATAACAGGGGCTGTAAGTTCAGGGCGTAAAGCAAGTTTTCTTCCAGCTTTATCCTCAAATGCATATGTTTCTTCTATAATCCCTTCTCCAGATTTCAAGGTGAATAGGTCGAGATGTTCAATGGTGGGAGTGGATATCTCCTCATATCCGTATTTTTCAAAAATGCTCCTCATCTTTTGCTCGAGCCATCTCCTCTTTCTCATTTCTTCAGGTGTAAAGTCTCGGGTGCCGCGGGGCTTTGAAATCATGGAAATAAATGAAATGGGAGTATTTATAGTAAATGATAAAATGGTTTAGCTACTTGCCAAACTTTCCTCAAAAACTATTTATATAATCAGCCAATAGGCAATAATGAGGAAATTAGTAGCTATCGGAGCTGTAGCAGTTCTGGCCATTCTGGCTGGATGTGCAGAAAAAGGAACTACAGTTACAATGAGTTTGAAAGAACTTAATGATGATTTTGATTATGAGCTGAATAATGCAACCTTTTATTATCACTCCTTTTTCAAATCATTGGATCCAGGAGATACTTTAATAATAAAGGATGAAATTGCTGAGAAGAGAGTATCTGGTAATTATACCTTGCTTTTATTTACATCGCTTCCAAATGGAGGACTTTATTTTGACGGCAATCTTACCGATTTTAATGCTGGTGATAGTATAGAGGTGACAGTGCACATTGAAAAGGATATTTTTGAAAGACAGAATGCCGGGCAGACATGGACGTTTGAGATGGAAGTGCTTAAGGAAGGCTGGGATTTCGAGCAGCACACTACAAAAGCCCTTCCTCCAGATACAATAAAACATATATAACAAAGTTTATATGCAAAAATTGATTTTGAGTGGGGTTAAAATGAACGAGGAAGAGATTAGGAGAGAAAAAATAAGAAATTTGCTTACTCCGGATGTAATAGTATGTAAAGATTGCAGGGATAAATACAAGGAAGAAACATCATGTAGTGTATGTGGTATCAACATGCTTGACCCGACTTACAAAGGGATGGTATATGAATGTCCAGTATGCGGAAAATTATATTGTGAGAGTTGCTGGAATAAAATGGAAGAAGTTAAACAGGAGAATAAAGGCATATTTCACTAGCTTTTTTGGAAAATGACAGAAGAATATAACGTAGATAAAATTAAAGTACTTGAGGGGCTTGAAGCAGTTCGTAAAAGACCAGCAATGTACATTGGTTCCACCGATGAAAAGGGATTGCATCACCTAGTGGAAGAAGTTATAGATAATTCAGTTGATGAGGCACTGGCTGGATATTGTGATAGAATAGAAGTTATTATAAATGAAGATGGAAGCATAACAGTTGATGATAATGGGCGTGGCATTCCTGTTGATGTTCATAAAGATTATGGAATTTCTGGCGTAGAGGTGGTGATGACAAAACTTCATGCTGGCGGAAAGTTTGATAAAGGAGCATATAAAGTTGCTGGTGGATTGCACGGGGTTGGTGTATCTGTTGTAAATGCATTGTCAAAATGGCTTGAAGTAGAAGTGAGAAGAAATGGTAAAATTTACAGGCAGAGATATGAGAGAGGAAAGCCTGTTACACCTTTAGAAGTTGTGGGAGAGGCAAAAGATACTGGAACAAAAGTAACATTTTATCCTGATGATGAAATATTTGGTGGAAAAACTTTTGATTACCATATATTGAAGAAAAGATTGCAGGAAATTGCTTTTCTGAATAAAGGTCTTAAAATAAGAATTATTGATAAAAGAACTGGCAAGGAAGATGCTTTTTACTATGAGGGAGGTATTATCGAATTTGTAAAATACATAAATAAGAATAAAAATCCTCTGCATGATGTAATTTATTTTGAGGGAGAAAAAGATGGAGTTCATGTTGAGGTGGCGTTGCAGTATACAGATGGATATGCAGAAAATGTATTCGCCTTTGTAAATAACATTCATACTAAAGAAGGTGGAACACATCTATCTGGCTTTAAAGCTGCTCTAACTCGTGTTTTAAATGAATACGGGAGGAAAAATGTATTTAAAAATAATGAGACGTTAGAAGGAGAAGATGTAAGGGAAGGACTTACTGCCATAATATCCTGTAAAGTTCCGAATCCACAGTTTGAAGGACAAACAAAAACAAAACTTGGCAATTCAGAAGTTAAGGGTATAGTTGAAACAATAATGTATGAAAAGCTTTCAACATATCTGGAAGAGAATCCTTCGGTAGCAAGAAAAATTATAGAAAGGGCCCTGCAGGCAGCAAAGGCAAGAGAGGCAGCAAGAAAAGCAAGAGAGCTTGTCAGAAGAAAAAGTTATCTTGAGTCCACTTCCCTGCCTGGAAAACTTGCCGATTGCACTTCCAATGAGCCAGAAAAATGTGAGCTTTTCATTGTAGAAGGCGATTCAGCAGGTGGCTCAGCCAAGCAAGGAAGAGATAGAAGATATCAGGCAATTTTACCATTAAAAGGAAAGATATTGAATGTTGAAAAAGCAAGCTTTGATAAGATTCTGGAAAATGATGAAATAAGAGCAATAATATCTTCCATTGGCACAGGCATAGGAGATGAGTTTGATATAAGAAAAGCAAATTATCACAAAATAATAATAATGACCGATGCCGACGTAGATGGAGCTCATATAAGAACTTTGTTGCTGACTTTCTTCTTCAGGTATATGCGTCCTCTCATTGAAAATGGTTATGTTTACATAGCTCAGCCACCTCTTTACAGGATAAAGAAGGGTGGAAAGGAATATTATGCCTATAGTGATGAGGAAATGAAAAGAATTGCTGGAGATGGAACAACAATCCAGCGTTATAAAGGCTTGGGAGAAATGAATCCAGAGCAGCTATGGGAAACAACAATGAATCCAGCCAAAAGGATATTGAAAAAAGTGGAAATAGAAGATGCAATAGAGGCAGATGAACTCTTTACAATTTTAATGGGTAAAAACGTTGAGGAAAGAAGGAAATTCATAAGAGAACATGCAAAGGAGGTAGTCAATCTTGACGTCTGAGAACATTATAGTGAGACCACTTGAAGAGGAAATGAAAACATCTTACCTTGATTACTCAATGAGTGTAATTGTTGGAAGAGCGCTGCCTGATGTAAGAGATGGACTGAAGCCTGTGCATCGCCGCATTTTGTATGCAATGAAGGAAATGGGGCTGCATCATAATAAGCCACATCGTAAATCAGCAAGAGTAGTTGGAGAAGTTCTGGGTAAATTCCACCCGCATGGTGATACAGCAGTTTATGACGCTTTAGTAAGAATGGCTCAGACATTTTCAATGCGCTATCCTCTGATAGATGGACATGGAAATTTTGGTAGCATTGACGGCGATGCTCCTGCGGCAATGAGATATACTGAAGTGAGACTTAGTAAAATAAGCGAGGAATTGCTTAAGGATATTGATACAGACACTGTGGACTGGCGTGATAATTTCGATGGCCCATTGAAGGAGCCCGTTGTATTGCCTTCTTTAATTCCAAATTTATTGCCCAATGGCTCATCTGGTATAGCAGTTGGAATGGCAACTGATATTCCTCCTCACAATCTAAAC
>JAJRYN010000033.1 GCA_024275755.1 archaeon
AAAGAAGTGGAGCGCTCTCAAGATGTTATTTTGCTGCTTGGATATTATAACACTGAGATAACAGATGAGAAATCAGTTGATCAACAACAACTAAACGGGCCCGTTGCTTATTCTCTTATACCGAGTTTCCCTGGGCATGCTCAAAGCTTTACACCAACCGTGAACAAGCTTGATGCTGTGCAATTGCTTCTTTCATGGAATATATCGAATCCTCCAATCGATGTTTATATATGGAATACATTCCCAAATGTAACAGGAACACCAGTTGGTGCAAATCACACTCAACTTGGTGCACCCTCCGGCCCGGTATGGGTTCAATTTCACTTTGATCGAATAAATCTCCAGTCGGGCAATACTTATTATATTTCTGTGGTGGCACCAGAAGAAGTCAACTGGCACTGTATATATGAAGATGCATATACAAGAGGTAATGCATGGGTATGGACTGGCACGACATACTGGCCAGAGGAATGGGACTTTGCTTTTAAGACAGAATATTATGTAGAACAACTTGTAAGAAAAGGAGGACATTATGTTACTGTTGCAGGAGTAAATTCAGCAGAGAAAAAGTTGGCAATTAGCGACCCATATTACGACAATGCTGAAAGTGGCGGTCCAGGAAGAGTTTTGCCACCACACAATCCACATCCTAATGATGCAACTCTTCATAATGATGCAAAGCATGTTTCTCATGATCATTATACCATAAGCACAAATGTGCCAAAGGGTTTGCCGGCAAAGTTTATGTTGCTTGATTATCCAGCAGGATATAATTATACAATTGTTGAGAAGGCATTGATTATATGCCCGAAAATATGTGTTGGCGGTTTCAAAAGAGTATGGGATAGAGAGAGACAGATATGGAGCACTTCCGCCAATTGTACTCTCAACGAGACGGTGAGATTTAGAATAACGGTTGAAAATATTGGTGGCTACAACTTTACACGAATCATTGTAAATGATACGCTGCCAGAAGGCATTGAATATATGGGAAATGCAACTCCATTTGAACCAGTGATTGTGGAAAATCGACTTGTATGGGAAATTGAGGAATTACTTCCAGTCGGTGAAAGCATAAGCATTGAGTTTGATACAAAGGCAATAGAAGAGGGACATTTCATAAATGAGGCAATGATAAGGGTATTTTCTGATGGAGAAAATGCTACAAATATATCGCACGCAGACATTAATGTAAGAAGAAACTTTGAGCCAAATAAGCCAGATAGACCATCTGGTCCAACGACTGGATGGGTGGGAAGGGAATATTCCTATTCCACTTCATCAGTTGATCCGGATGGAGATAAAATATACTATCTATTTGACTGGGGAGATGGCAATCAGGAATGGTTTGGTCCATTTGCTTCAGGTGAAATGGTTACCGCAAGTCATACCTGGCAGGAAAAGGGTACATATGAAATAAGAGTGAAAGCAAGAGATGAGCATGGAGCAGAAAGCGAATGGAGCGATCCACTGGCAATAACAATGCCAAAGAACTATCTATTTAATTTATTTGAAATAATCAGAAATTGCATATATTTCTTAGGAAGAGAAATCTTTCCCCTCCTTTTCTAATTTTTTATAGGGTTGCTGATTAAATAAGTGTGTTTATCATAGCATTTTGCATATGTGAATCTCTGTTTGTTGCTAGTGATGAAATCATTCATCTAAATTCTTGAAAATTCAATTTTTACCATAAAATTTAATACACAATTTTCATATAGGCAGAGATGGAGGAAATGCTTAAATATCTCGGAATAAAAAGCGTGGATGAACTTTTTGAAGATTTACCTCCAGAAATAAAAACAGATGGCTTAAATTTACATGAGCCAAAAGAGGAAATGGAAGTCGAGATGGAAATAAAAAAAATTTTGGGTAAAAACAAATCCTTTTTTGATATGCCCTTCTTTTTGCCCATAATAAAGCCACATTACATTCCTCCTGCTGTGGACGAAATTGTTTCGAGGCAGGAATTTTATACTTCCTATACTCCTTATCAGGCTGAGGCATCGCAAGGCATTCTGCAGGCAATGTTTGAATATCAATCCATAATAGCGGAGCTAACAGGAATGGATGCTGCCAATGTTTCAATGTATGATTCTGCCACTGCTTTAGGAGAAGCGGCTTTGATGGCTTACAGAATAAAGAAGAAAAAGAAAATTTTGATTCCTCGCAATATATTCTGGCATA
>JAJRYN010000034.1 GCA_024275755.1 archaeon
ATAAAGGAAGTAGAGAAAATAGAGAAGCCAGCCAATCTCGATACGCCGCCGCCGGTTGTTACTTCAATGGTGAGAGTTGGGTAGCCAAAAAGTTTTTTTTGTATACAGTATTACATTGGGATATAAATGAAACCTAAACGAGCGATTATCAGTGTGTATGATAAAAAAGGATTGGAAGACTTCTGCCGATTTATGGTTGAAAAAGGTGTGGAAATATATGCAACTCCAGGCACAAAAAGATATCTTGAGGAACGGGGCATAAAAGTTAATGATACAGAAGAATATACTGGCTTTGCAGAATTGCTTGAAGGAAGAGTTAAAACACTTCACACTCATATTCATGCTGCAATTCTCGCAAAAGACGAGCAGATAAAGGAACTTGAAGAGAAAGGAATAAAGCCAATCGATATGGTTGTATGCAATTTCTATCCATATAAGCTTGGCATAGAAGAAATGGATATAGGCGGCCCAGCCATAACAAGAGCTGCTGCCAAAAACTGGAAACGTGTTATAATAATCTCTCACCCTAGTCAGTATGAAATGGCCAAGGAATATTTTGAGAAGGGATTCGATGAGGAAATAAGGAAAAAGCTGGCTATGGAAGCTTTGCAAAGAACTGCCTATTATGACGCAATGATATTGAAGGAATGCGGCTTAGAATTTCCTGATGTATTATGCCTACCTTATTTAAAAAAGCAGGAGTTGAGATATGGCGAGAATCCTCATCAGAGAGGGGCTTTTTATGTTGAAGAGGGGATAGAAAAGGCGTGTATTGCCAGTGCAGTTAAATTGCAAGGAAAGGAGCTTTCATATAATAATATTTTAGATGCGAATCATGCAATTGAATGTGTTAAAGAGTTCAGTGAGCCAGCTGCTGTAATAGTTAAGCATGCCACTCCATCTGGCATTGCCTGCGGAAAGAGCATAGAGGAAGCGTGGAAATACGCTTATGAAACAGATGTTTATTCTCCTTTTGGAGGAGTTGTTGCCGTAAACAGGCAAATAAGCAAGGAGCTTGCAGAGGAAATGAGCAAGATATTTCTTGAAGTAGTTATAGCACCGTCTTTCAGCGAGGAAGCAAGGGAAATATTTGCAAAGAAGAAAAATCTCCGCCTGCTTGAGGTGAAGGGACTGGATAAAGAAAAGAGAAGCAAAAGCATAGAGGTGAGGAGCGTGGAAGGCGGGCTGCTTATGCAGGATAAAGATGTGAGAGAGCCAGAGCCAGAAAAGTGGAAAGTTGTTACAGAAAAAAAGCCAACCAAAGAAGATATTGAGTCAATGATTTTTGCAATGAAATGTGTCCGTCACATAAAATCAAATGCTGTTGTTTTTGTTAAGGGAAAAAGAACCGTTGCCATAGGAGGAGGACAGACTGCAAGAGTTGATGCGACATTCATAGCCATTCACAAAGGCAAAGACAGAATAAAAGATTCAATAATGGCCTCCGATGCCTTCTTCCCATTCAGGGATGCTGTTGATGTTGCTGCCGAGGCGGGAGTGAGAGCAATAGTGCAGCCAGGCGGCTCAATAAGAGATGAAGAAGTGATTCAGGCTGCAAATGAACATGGAATTATAATGGTGTTTACAGGCCAGAGAAGTTTCTTACATTAAATTTTAATTTTAACGCGAATTTAAGAAACATGCATAGCATTGCTAAATCGATCGAAACCTTATTTACTCACCCCGATGTAAAAAAGACAGAGACACTTAGAGAGTTGTATAGTGAATTAAAAGGCTGTCTATTCAGTGATTTTAGAAGAGCAATCATAATTCATTCTTGGAGTATTTTTTCGTATTCCTTATATTATCTAGTGATAAATAAGATACATCAGGACGAGATTAAAAAATGGTTTAAAGAAAAATATGAAAAAGGAGACAAAAAATTCAAGTATTTCTCCGATTATCAAGAAATGATCGAAGTTTTTGAAAAAGATTATTCAGTTTTTGAATTCTTGAAAGATCATGGTTACATCAATTCTAAAGCTTTTGAAATGGCGAGGAACTGCCTAGAGATAAGAAACAATGCAGCTCACTATTATGAAAAAATAGATTTTGAAACTTATAGCAAATTTTTCTCCGAAATAGTGGAATATATAATTAATCTCCCTGATAACACTCTTTCGAAAACTTATTATATCGTATTTGAGGAAGTAAAAAAGAAAAATGCCCGAGAAATCGAAGATTTCGCAAGAAATAAGGAACAAGTTATAAAGTTATTAAATTTTCTATTTAGAGAACATGATTATGGAAGAATAGATGCGGAAGAAATAAATAACATGCTTAGACTGTTTTGTAGTTGCAATAGCATAGGATACGAAACCCTCAAACAATTATTCATTCTTCTTCTTAACAAACATGTTTTTTATTCTCTTTATTCAGAAATTTTCAGAACAATAAGTAGAAAATATATTGACTTATTTAGAAAGGATATAGATTTTCAGAAAATCATTGCAAACCATTTAGGATGCACCGTCTCATATTATGAATCAAATGCATTGATTAGAGCATTGATACAGAATTTTGATCTAAAAGATTTTAGAAAGGATGTTATAGACTTGATGATAGGATATACTACAGCAGTTCTAGGGGACGAGAAATATAATCCACAGTTAGAAGGTGCCTTCGCATTACCAGAGCTAAAAAGATATTTGGAACTTGATTCATAATCCAGACGATTCTTAGCCACCCTCCTTTTTCTCTTTTCAAATAAATCGTTAAGGTTTTATATCATTAAGAAAATTAGTGGTAGTAATGATGCATCAACAAATATGCCTGGAGATAGACAATGGAAAAATTTTTATATGGCATGATATTGTGCAGAAATTAAAATCTAGGGTGAATAAAGAAATATGTATCCAGGCATGACATCAATCAGGAGCAATGCATTCATCTCCATACCTATGCATATCCAGCCCTTTTGTTTAGGAAAAATTCCCGAGCGGACTTTACATGAACTTCCAGATTAAGGATAATCTATCAGAAGAAGAGATTCAGAAAGGTCTTAAAAACATCATCAAAGACGGCCTCACTACGCAGGCAATGCTCACGTTAACCAGTGGAATATTTCTGATTGCTTTTGCTTTAAAACTGGGAGCATCCAATATGGTTATTGGTTTGCTTGCTGCAATTCCTCCGTTATCTCAACTCATTCAGATTCCTGCCATTTATCTTGTTGAAAAGTTTAGAGTGAGGAGACTAATATGTGTATATACAACCGCATCGAGCAGAGCCTTCTGGTTGCTGGTTGCCCTGATACCTCTCTTATTCAATAGCGATTTAGGAATTGTTATTCTCCTCCTCGCTTTGTTATTTCATACAGTTTTTGCTGCCATAAGCAATTGTAGCTGGAATTCATGGATACGGGATTTAGTGCCAGAAAGACAGCTAGGCACATTTTTCTCCAAAAGAATGAGTTTTGCCATGGCGCTGGGCGTTATACTCAGCCTTGCTGCCGGATTCTTTATTGACCACTGGAAGAAAATGTTTCCTGATTACGTCCTATATGGCTATTCCTTTCTTTTCTTTTTTGGTTTCGTTGCGGGTATGCTGGGGGTGTATTTTATCTCCAATATTCCTGAGCCTAAGATGGCAAAGGCGGAGAGAAAAACAAAGTTTTCTGAAATGATTTTGCAGCCATTTAAAGACAGAAATTTCAAGAATTTAATCGCATTTTCTGGTTCCTGGAATTTTGCTCTCAATCTGGCTGCTCCATTCTTTACCGTTTATATGCTCAAAATGCTGAAGCTGCCTCTCTCCTTTGTTATTGCCCTAAGTATATTGAGCCAGCTTACAAGCCTCATTTTTTTACGTGTATTGGGAAGAATATCAGATCATTTCAGCAACAAGTCAGTGCTTAGCGTGAGCGTGCCGTTATTCCTGCTGTGCATTCTTGCCTGGACATTTACAACAATGCCTGATAAACATATATTGAGCATTCCTCTGTTAATTTCCATACATTTCTTTATGGGCATTTCTCTGGCAGGGGTAAATCTTGCTTCAAGGAACATAAGTCTGAAACTTGCGCCTAGGGAGCAAGCAACCCCTTATCTAGCTGCGAACAGCATAGTCAATTCAGTTACAGCTGGTGTTGCACCTATAATAGGAGGAGCATTCGCTGACTATTTTGCAAAACGCGAACTTTACTGGAAAATAGTTTATAGGGGGCCCAATGGAGGAATTGATATACCTATGCTAAGCTTTCAGCAATGGGATTTCTTCTTCTTTTTCGCATTTTTGATTGGTCTTTATTCTATCCACAGGCTAGCAATGATAAGGGAAGATGGGGAAGTGGAAAAGAGGATTGTCATTCATAAATTCATTTCAGAGGTAAAAAGACCCATAAGAAATTTCTCCACAATAGGCGGATTGTATCATATACAGTTTCCTGTATGGCTAACTAAAAATAAGATGGTGAAAAAAGCTGCAGCAGTTGTGCACAAAAGGAAATAGATTATCTTTCTACCATAAAGTACAATTTTACTTTAGCTTGATACATTTTTATTTCATCATTTTCCATCAACACTTCAAAATCCACCACTTCCACCCTCCTTATATGGCGGAGAGTTTTCTTTGCCTCTTCTATAGCATGTTTAACCGCTTCTTCAAAACCCTCTGGAGAAGAACCGACCAGCTCAATAGCTTTTATTACGTTCATAAACATAATCGATGCAAGATATAAAAATTCTATGTTAAAAAGCGGGCGCGGCGGGATTTTCGGGTAACCTGCCCGTAAACGCAACTTTTGGGCAAGTTACAGTTCGAACCCGCGACCTGCAGCTTAGGAGGCTGCCGCCATATCCTGGCTAGGCCACGCGCCCGCATTTTTTCTGTTAATAATTTCGTCCTAATATAAGTTATTGTGGTTGAATTGCTGGATGCCAGTCGAACGAAAGTTTTGGAATGTAATATGGGACGTGAAGCAGGTATAGAAGCCTTATTTTCAGGCCAATGTAATCGCTCCAGTAATTTCCATTCCATTCATTACCGGCGTCATCTCTTGCATTTTGTGCATTTTCAATAAAGTTGTTTTTTCTTATCACGTTTTCAATGCTTCTCCATCCAAAGTATATGCCATAGTGCTCATTTTTTGTTATGGTATTGCCTTCTATGGTATTATAGCTGGAATTCACAAATTGAGGGCCATGTATGTTGCCATATATGCTGTTGTTATTGATAATGAAGGTGCGAGAGTTGTATAGATAAATGCAGTACCAGTTTCTGTAAAAATCATTTCCTTCTATTTGTCCATCTTTTCCTTCCATCCATATAGCATACCATGCATTGTATGAAAAATTGTTATTTCGGATGAGCGGTGAAGAAGCGTATTCTCCCCATACACCATACCAGTTATCATTGATGAAGTTATCTTTTACCTCAGCCCCATAACTTCCATTTAACCATATTCCGCATTCATTATTCTTTATCTCATTTTCCTCTATATGGCATGAGCTGCCTTCAACAAATATGCTTGTATTGAAATGGCGAATTTCATTATCTCTTATTGAAATGTTATCTCCATAGCAAAGCAGGCCAATGCCCTTTTTATATCCTCTAATCAAAAAACCTTCAATGAAAACATCAGAAGCAGATATAACAATGCCATTTGTTTCCATCTCTGCCCCTTCTCCAATAATTTTCAGTGATTTATCTATGAATAAATCTTCATTATATGTGCCGGGATGAATAATGATTGTGTCACCATCATTTGCATCATCAATGGCATCCTGAATTTTTGTATAATTATTCGGCCCATCTCCGCCCACATGAAGCACATTGTTCGTTTTTGCAGCTACCCTTTCATATCCTCCTATTTTGAGTGTTGGGTCTCCAAAAATTTCTAGCTCTTCCGCCGCCTTCATATGAAATGCTTTTGCCACACCTTCCCATGAAAAATTGCTCAGGTATTCTATTATCGCCTCACCCCACGCATCACCGAGCAGGCAGCGGGAAGCCATCTTTTTGCATAGCCTCACATGCAAATTCCCCAGAAACATTTCTGTAACATTTTTTCCATGCCCTATCCAGCATAAGCCTGTGGGCCCTATGCTTGCAACAGCTTTCCCCCTTGCAACAAAAAACCAGTTGAAGCATTCCATACTTTTATTGAATGTTCCCAGCCTTGCTCCAGATGTCAGAACAATTGGCAGATAATCGTTTTTCAACTGCAATATATTTCGTTCATAATAAAAAATCCATTTTTCATCATCTTTGGCATGAGTCGCCCATAAGTGATGATTGCCAGCTCCCTCAAAAACAACAAAACCAGCTCCGCCATTTATCACTTCATTTATTTTTCCAGCATTTAAGCCAGAAGATGCGTAAAGCTTTATAATGTTATATCCTTTCATTTCCTCTGCAATTTTATCTAGCAGATATTCTCCTTCTGCCACATCCCATGGATCGTGCAGATATAAATCTCCGCCGCACAAAACAACGTTGTTAAATCTACTATCTGGATTATTCTCATATTCAATTATATTTTCAACGACTTTCCTTAGCTCCATTCTATTTCTTGCCGCCAGCCTGCCAATATAAACATCAGGATACAAATCAACTTCATCTGCCACCTTTTTTCCATTAAACTCATGATCATACTCGCCGTAATATCCATTGTTATTTGAATCCCAGGAAGAAAATTTGCCATCGCCATCATATATGTCTGCAAAGTATAAATCACTTAAAAAACATCTTTCATATTCCCATGAAGAGCTTCTATCATTAAGCCAGACATATCTAACAGGCATTAGCCATTCATCTTTTAAAAATTTCCTTCCACCAACAAGCATAACATATCTTACTCCCCAGTTTTCTATTGCATTCTTAATGAAATATTTTATCTTCTCTGCCTCGTCCTTTCCATTTACAACAAAATATTTCCCTTCATAAATCTCATTTAAACCAACTATAACAGTTTTTATTCCATATTGTTCCTTATGCTCTGCCAAAGGTTGCAAATCAGCTATCCATTCATCAGGACAAATAATCAGAAAATCATATTCATCCTTGTTAAATAACGGCTTCTCTGGCAGCTCATATTCGATTTTAACATCTGTTTTCCCCTCGGAAAATATATTGAGAAAGAGAATGTGTCGCCCATTTTTTATGCCTGCTGCCTTGGAAATCTCTATATTTCCGTTTGCCATAATTTGCTTGATTTTTGTTCCGAGAGGAAATTCAAGCGTTTTTATTTCATTTCTCTTTAAATGAAGTAAAATTGCATTGCTATCTGCAGGGGCGAAATAGGGTATAAGAATTAGAAGGGGAATGAATAAAGCAAGCCATCTCATGAACATAATTGGAAATCATCTATAAAATTTTTTAGCAAGAAGCAACGCCAGTAATAGCAGAACAAACTCAAAAGAAGGAGTCTCTTTTTTATTCTCCACGTATATTTTTCTTTCTGCCATAATGTTTCCACATTTTACATATATTGTGTGCTCTCCATTTTCCAGTTTTGTTGTGTCAATCTCGAAATACCACAGAAAAGTTCCATGTGCCCCTGCCCATGTGCCATTGTCTATTTTTATCATTACTTTCTCTTCCTTTTCTGCAATTCCTTTCACCGTTATTTTTCCAGATACCTTTTCATTTTCTGATGGGTATATGATATACACTCTATAGGTTGCATGACTTATATTATAGGGTTCAGAAGCTGGATGGTGGTCTATATTACTTTCATACACCATATAACTCCCATTTCCATCATAATCATCCCAGAAATTTCCTCTGCCCTCAAAATCCCAGCTATTGGCGCCGCCATAGCAGTATGCATTGTACTTGTTTTCTATGAAATTATTTTCAAAAATTATGTTGTTTTGGCTTTTACAGCACAGATGTATACCATATTTTCTGTTATATACTATATGATTTAATTTCACAATATTTTCCTCCCCCGTCTGTATAACAATTCCCTCGCCATTATCTCTTATTATATTGCGTGAAATTATGTTTTTATGAGAATGTTCCATATATACGCCCCATTCATTTCTGTAAATTTCATTTTCCTCTATTTCATTCTCTTCTGAAAATTCCAGATTTAATCCATAAAAACCATTTTTGAAAATTTTGTTGTGACAAATTTTATTATTCTTTCCCTCCAGTTTTATTCCATAGGAATTATTCAGTATGGTGCAATTCCTTATATCACTGCCATTTCCTTTTATAATAATGGCATAGTAACAATCCTTTATTATGAAGCCAGCAACGCTAACATTGTCTGCATTAATCTCTATTCCATTTACCGTTGCCTCTTTGCCTTCCAGAATAAGGGACTTATTTATTTTAACAGATTCATAAAATCCAGGGAAAACAACTATTTTGTCTCCTGGCTGAGCAGCGTTTACGGCCGCCTGTATGCTTGTATAATTACCTGGGCCATTTCCTCCCACATAAAA
>JAJRYN010000035.1 GCA_024275755.1 archaeon
CCTATTACAGCAAACACAATTACAGGCCATCCACTTTGCCATGCAAGATATATAGCAATGAAAAGCAGAATTGCTAGACTTGCTACAAGCAAAATTTTCAGTGCTTTTTTACTTAAAGTATATCTTGCTTCAATTTCGTAATGATATAAGTCATGAATTGTATGGGCTAGAACATAATGGGTAAGAAATCCTCCAAAGCTTGTTAGGATTACGCCTATCCAGTAAATTTTTTCTAAAAACAAAGCGGCAAAAAATGAGCCTAGTAAAGGAAAAAATCCTCCTGTTATTATAGAGGTAAAAATGGTGAAGGGAGATAGCATACCCTTTTCCTCTATTGCCATCAAATCACCATATTGATGTTCTTTATCATTGCATTAACAATATAGCGTGGCGCCTCTTTCAATAAATTTTTATAAATGGTATCTGGAATCAAAGGTGAAGAAGCAATTTCCACTGCTCTTTCAACATGTTTTTTGATTTCTTCCCTATAAATCTCCCTCAAATCAAGCCCGTTTCTCTTCAAAGCTTCCTCTATTATCTCTGTTCCATTTTGTTTTAGTTTTTCCACAATCTCGGGATTTAAATTGTTACCATAAGCTCTTAATATTGGCATTATTATGCCTTCTTCCAGTTTTCCATTTACTATGTCAACCAGATCATCGGCAAGCTGATAGGCCATTCCCACTTCTCTTCCATATTCTCTCATTAGTTCAATTAGTTCCTTTGGTGCTTTCGCCTCAATGGCCCCAGCCCTGCATGCAGTAGCAAATAGAGAGGCGGTTTTCATTTCTATTATCCTGAAATATTCTCTTACAAGTTCATCGGGTTTTTCACCATTCAATATATTTTCCAGATGAGCATTAAAGTCAATGTCTTTAAGTTGCCCAACAAGTGTTTCATCCCATGTATCCAAAAATATTTTTGCATTCTCCATTCCATGAGATAACGAAATGCGGAAAGCCATGCTAATCATTTTATGTCCAATGAGTATGGCTGCCCCTATACCACGTATAACATGCAATGCAGGTTTGCCCCTTCTTTCAATATCCCCATCCATTATGTCATCATGTATTAAAGAAGCAGAGTGAGCCAGTTCAACGCCCATTGCACTTTCCAGCGCATTTTTATAGTATTCATCCTTGCCATCACATGCCCTAAATGCGAGCAAAAGCATGGCAGGACGCAACATCTTCCCTCCCTCCAAAGCATATCTCATGTCTTCATCATCGATTGTTTTATCAATCTCTCTTCTTACCTCATTCTGGGCATAGCTAAAGAACTCTTGGAAAGTTAAAGCTGTAGCTTTTATAGACATGAAAACCAAATAAAATTTTAGTATAAGTATTTAACCGCTCAAAAATAGAAAGAGGAGGAGAGAAATAAGGGAATTATCTTGCCCAAATGCCGTTTATATGCATTACTACAAAACCTTTTTCATTCACGAATCCATCAACTGTAATTTCCTTGCCTACCAAGCCATTGAGTTCCTCGTACATTGTTTCAAGAGAACCGTCTCCATCGATATCGCTCTTTGAAAGACCATGTTTTATTATTAGCTGTGTATCGTTTATGTAATAACTCTCATTGATATATTCCAGCACGCCGTTCATTTCCACCAATTCTGGCAAAGCTCTGGGCATTCTGAACCATATGCCATTTATATGACTGACATAAAGGGTGCCATCTCTCAGTACGCCATTAACAACAACTTCTGTTCCTATAAGCCCTTCTAGCTCCTGCCATACATATTCATATTCTCCGTCTCTGTCAAAATCACTTCTGGCAATGCTATTTAGAAACACTTCATTTCCAACATAAAGTTCGACGCCATTAACAACATAGACACCATCCTGGTATTCCAGCACTCCTTCTATTCTGGTATAGTTGAGCATGTTTCGCCATGCATCATGGTGCCACATATTTTTGCTTTCATTTGAACCTTCACATCTGTGATGCCATCTATGTCGGAATAGCTTTCCTATTTTGTCCTTAACTCCTATCCCATTTTCACCAGCCTCAGCTAATACAGCAAATGCTATTATTCCGGCCAGTGCCAGTGCTATATACAATTTCTTCATTTTTATCACCGAATAAACAGCCCTGCATTATTTATATTAATTTACCAGATTCATTCCATAATCATTCCCAAATCTTTCCCAACTCATTCCAGACTTAATACAAGCAATATAACCAATGCTAAAGTCTCAAAAAATGGAGGGAAAAATAAAAAGGAATGAAGGAATAAGCCAATGAAAAATAGTATTTTCTGAATTAACAACACTCCTATAAAGAAAACAAGGCCAAGGGTAAATGAAGATTTTGTTTTAACAAAGCTGTTTAGATATAAAATTAAGAGAGCCAGCAAGAGAAATATATTTATTATCACAAATATGAAAAAGAGAGTATTGAGGATTGGTAAATTAAGCCGTTCCTCTATTCTTTCCTTCCATTTTCCCCCGGGCCCATAAGCTGCCTCAACAAAGGAAGATATAATCAAGATGCTTAGTAGCAGAGCTAACCCAGCTTTTTTCATATTACCTCATCCTCCCTCCCTTTATTTTATTTTTCCCAATTTTTTCCCAAATCTCATAAAAATATTTCATATTTTGCTCCAGTAGTTCAGAAATAAAATACATTTTTGCATATCCTTCTCCCATTGATGTAACAAGGCTATTTTTCTCCAGAATTTTTAAATGATGGCGTATCGTTTTATAGTCCATTTCCAATTCCTTTGCTAACTCATTTGCATTCATGGGTTTTTCTGCCAGCTTCTCTATAATTTTTCCTCTGCTCAATCCTCCCGCTGTCGCCGCCAGAAGCCACCACAGTATCTTTTTTACAGGGTTCAATAAAAAGAAATGGAGGAAGAGCTTATAATATTTAGGAATTTATCTCAACAACCATTTTCTGACGGAATTGTTTGACTTCGTCTAAGCTCGGCAACTCAATTTTGAATTGTTTCTTCTTTTTCCTGTTA
>JAJRYN010000036.1 GCA_024275755.1 archaeon
AATCGATACACTAAATCCAGGAGAGAGCGTAACAGTAGGACCAGGCTTAGTATTTGGAATAGGGCCAACAACAATAACAGTAAATGCAGGAGGAGTAACAGCAACAGCTAAAGGATTCGTCCTTGGCCCACTGGTGCTTGGCGTGAGCTAATCTTTCTCCCTCTTTTTCTCTTTAATTTTTAAATAAATCTATAAATATGTTTGTCTCATTACTCTTGTGGAGAACTGGCAATCAAGATTTGCGTTTTTGATGGCTGCCATTGGTTCGGCTGTTGGCTTAGGTAATATATGGCGTTTTCCCTATGTTGCATATAAAAATGGGGGAGGGGCTTTTTTAATTCCATATTTTGTTGCATTGTTTACAGTTGGTATTCCCCTGCTCATTGCAGAATTTGCAGTCGGCAGTATTTTCAGAAAGTCTGCACCATCTTCATTAAAAATGATCAGTAAAAAGGCTGAATGGGTTGGATGGTGGGGAGTATTTTGCGCTTTTTTCATATCCATATATTATTCAACGATAATGGCCTGGTGTCTCTGTTATCTTTTCCATTCATTCTCACTTATCTGGCAGCCTGATGCCGCCAATTTCTTTTACAATAAATTTTTAGGGGTTACATCCTCGCCCTCCGTGCTCGGGGGAATAAATATCCAGATTGTATTTGCTCTGCTTTTCATCTGGGTATCAATTTATTTGATTCTGTATAAGGGGGTTAAATCTATTGGGAAAGTTGTTGCAATAACTGTTCCGTTGCCCACCATCTTGCTTTTAATTCTTGCATTGCGTGGCTTAACCTTGCCAGCAGCTACAACTGGCTTAGAATTTTATCTCTCACCCGATTTCTCAAAACTTGCAAGTCCTTCTGTATGGCTTGCTGCATATGCTCAAATATTTTTCTCCCTTTCCTTGGCTCAGGGAATCATGATTGTTTATGCAAGCTTTCTGAAAAAGGGCTCGGATATATCGAACAATGCTTTTATAACTGCCCTTGCAGACGGAGGCACAGCCTTTCTGGCAGGATTCGCAGTTTTTAGTGTGCTTGGCTATTTGGCATATCAGACGGGTGTACCAATGGAGGAAATTGCTAGAGGTGGCATAGGCTTGGCTTTCATAACGTATCCGACGGCAATAGCCAAGATGCCGTTTGCTGCATCATTTTTTGGAATAATATTTTTCACAGCTCTTTTGACATTTGGTATTGATTCAGCGTTTTCAATGGTTGAGTCAATAACTAACGCATTCAAAGATAAATTTGCAATAAGCAGGGAGAAGGCAACTTTTGTTGTATGTATGATAGGCTTTTTAATTGCTTTAATTCTGGCAACTGGAGGAGGAATTTTCTGGATTGATATTATGGATCATTTTATTTCAAATTTTGCCCTGGTTTTTATTGGACTGCTTGAATGTCTAATATTTGGTTATATCCTTGGTGGAGAAAAGCTGAGAGAATATGTGAATGAGGTATCTGAAATAAAAATTGGAAAATGGTTCAGCATTATGCTGAAATTGTTTGCTCCCCTCGTTTTAATTTCAATTGCCCTTGCCACAATGGCAGAGTTAATAAGCAAGGGATATGGCGGATATCCCACATGGACTTTAGTTATAGGAATGTTTATAGTTATTTTTGCGATTATTATTTCGGTAGTGGTGGCGAGATTAAAATGTCAGCAGGAGCAATAGCAATGGCGTTATTTGGCAGCATGGTTTTCTATGGCGGATTAGCTTACTGCATATACAGGGCAATGAAAAAGAAAGAATAAAAAATCTAGTTTTATCTTTTGAATGGACTAATGCCGCATCATTTTAGTTTATCTTCCAACAATGTTACTCCATCACATCTTTTCGAAAAATTTCGACACATTTTTATTTCATTGCAACTATGAATATAATCAACGAATATACTCAACTAATTTTTACAATCGAAAGGAATAATGCTAACAAAATGCTTGTAAATTGCAAAAACTTTATATACTAGTTTTGCATATAAGAATTGGTGAAAAACCATGATAAGGAAAATAAGGGGTTGGATAAAAGATAAGGCGGGCGTAAGCCCAATAATTGCCATCATCCTGATGGTGGCAATAACCGTAGTGCTAGCAGCAACAATATACGTGTGGGTATCCGGAATGGGCAAAAGTGGAACAACTACACCAAATCTATCAGCAATTGTAGACCATGCCAATGACAAGTTAATAATTACAAGTGCTGAAACAGGGTTATCTTGGGATGACATTACTGTATATACAAATAGAACAGCCACTCTGACATATTATTTGGGCGGAAGCACCACAGGAACAACTAATCCTACGGGGGATGTTTCAGCTGGAGACTACATAGTTGTTTCAGGTGTTAGTGGCGAGGTAGAGATAACACTGATTTATGGACCAACAAATACACAGCTCGGAAGCTGGACAGTAGACGTCTAAACGCAGGGAACCTAATTCCCGCCTTTCTCTTCCCTTCTATTTATATTTTTACTGTCATTTGCTTCGCAGGGGCTTGCCTCCGGCCCCTTCCTTGTTTTTTGTTTTTACTCAATAAATATTACATCGTTTTTTTCCTTAAAATCTGGATCCCCAGTTATAATGGTGGCCTTTTCTTTTTTTGCTGTGGCATATATGATTGCATCGCCTAACCCCATTTTTTCTTTATGCTTTATTTTTGCAGCCATTATTGCAATATTTTCATCTACTGGAATAACAAAACATCTGCCGTTTTAACATCTGAATATGCTCTGCAAAATATCCTGCAAAGCCTTCATTAAAGGAACTATCATGGAAAAGCCGGTGCCACTTTCTGTGTAATTTGCTGGCAGCCCTCTTGAATATATGATTGTTATGAGGATGAGAATCCATGTTCCAAAAAATATGCTCAATCCTATAAATGTGGCAAAGACTTTATCTAAAATTTCTTCATGTTCCTTTTCAATTTTCTTTAAAAAAGTCTTTTCTCTTGAAAGAATCCATAAAATGGAAGAAATTGCAAGAGAAATTAATACGGCTTTTCCTAGCACTCTATCAAATTTAATTAAATAGTACGATCCTTTGTATCCCATCAAACAAATTGTCCAAGTAAGCGCAGGAAATAGAATGATTAAAGATGCAAGATATGCTTTTATTATATCCCAGAATTTTTCTGTAAGCAATTCTTTTGTTGCTACTATGCTGAAGTAAAGAAATGGAACATGCAGAGGCAAATAAAATCTCACATCATAACCTCCTCCCTGATGAGTTGACATATTCACAAAGAAAAATAACTGAAGAAGGATATATGAAAGCATGAGACCATCTATTACACCAAACTTTTGTTTTTTCTTTAGATATGCCAGAGGAGAGAAAAATGAAAGGAAGAGGAATGGCACAAAAATGAAAAATGCAAAAGAGCTATCTGTTCCCTTTGCATTGAAAAATGATTTGTATAAGTTGATGGGAACCTCGTTTATTTTTCCCATAGCACTCACATCCTTTAGCATATTCCATCCTACCTGCACCGAATTTATGATGAAAACAAATTTCTCAAAAAGTGTCATTTTTTTCTCCTTTATCACATACACCATCATATAATCATAATCTTGCAATCCAGTATATGTGAATGCAACTGTTTTGAGGAATAATTTACCACTGAAGTTTTCCACAGGCAACAGAAAATGAGAGGCAGAAAGAGATATGCCTGCTATTTGCCATGTTTTATTATCTTTTGAATAATCCACTTCCACAAATGCCACATTATCACTCGTATTATATTCCAGCATCACAAAAGATTCCACTTTTTTCTTATCCAAGGGCTTAACAATTTGAATGACTGGCTTTCTGTTATCGACGGTCACATTTTTATTTATATCGATCCCAATGACAGAATCTCCGCTATATGCTGTTGCTTTCACCATCATTTTTTTATAAGTAATTTCAGAGGTATTCCAGATAAAAGGTGTATGGGGTGTATTGTCCACCCCCAGCTTTTTCCAGCCTTCTTCTGTTAAGCATTCATACGTGATATGCGTTGTACCCGGTGGAGCAACGCTGTATATGAGATATTCCCCGCCGACAAACTCCCCGTCCTGAGGATGCCTCAAAATAAGATTTTTTCCTGTATTGTCTATTATTAGCTTTATAACGGTGGAATTGTTAAAACCAACAGCATCATAAGCGGTTGCCTTTAACAAATAACCACCCTGCAAATCAGAAGTATTCCATAAAAAGCCATCATATGGAGTTGTATCATTTCCTAGATATTTCCAATTTTTTCCATCTGGTGAATACTTATATATGATATAGGCGGTATCCTCTGATACTGAAGGCCAGATAATACACTCTCCGGCCACTACACTTCCATTTTGAGGAGAGAATATTTTGATGAACGGCCGGGTATTGTCAACAATGATACTCACATTTTTTTCTGTAATATCTCCTCTCCAATTCCATGCTTTTATCCTCAATACTTTCACACCATCTTCTAGAGAAGAAATGTTCCAGAAAAATATAACCTCTTTTTCTTTACTTCTATTTATTTCAATCCATTCATCATCTGTTACATTTTTGTATTCTATCATTGATTCCTCAGCATTCCCACTAACATTATAATGAATTTTAACAGCTCCTGTGACGTATTCTCCGTTGGATGGCGAGATTACATTTAACTCTGGAGGTTGAGGGGGTATCACATTTTTGTTTCCTTTTGCAATATACCCCGGATATAAGGGATTATCATATATTGCATAGTTTTCAGCAAAATATGGAGTTAGAGAGACCAAAACCACAATAACAATTTTCAGAATACTTGTTACCCTTTTTTTCCTTATTGTCATAATATCAACAAGTAAGAGAGAAAGAAGAATCACAACTCCTGAGAATAATTGAACCCATACTGCCAATGAAGCAAATACATAGCTTGCATAGTGATATTTTTCAATATTTTTTATCCTGCCGTAGTAAAATGTTGCAAGCGAAAATATAAGCAGGGAAAAATTCAGTCCATGATATTTTTGACCCATTGCCCAGAAGGCAACAGGCGATGAAAGTAATAGAAGAAAAATACCAAATAAAGCGACTCTCTCATTAAAATACCTGCGTAAAAATCTGAATAGTATACTCAATGCCAGTGATACAAAAACTATGCTCATAAATTGCATCGAAAGAGGAGGTCCCCATCTCTCTAAACTCAATGGTTTCATCAGCAGAAGATTTATAACGAGTAAAATCAACGATGCAATTATTCCTGCAATTTGTATTATTCGTTTCCTTTTCTGTTTATCTGGCCAAAAATGTTTAGCCACATATTCAGATGAAAAGTATACTATGGCGGCTAGTAAAAAACTCCATAAAATGATAAAAAATGTTTCTACTCCAATAACACAATCCATGACCAGAAGAAAATAATAGAAAGGAACAGAGAAGACAGACATTCCATGTGAGGCAGCAACATATTTATGCCCTCCGTATTCCACATATCTTGGCGCAATATACATTTCACCAGATGAAACGTAATAATGTTCTGGCACTTCTTCTATAGTTAAATATCCATGCAAAAAATTATAGAAGCATGTTGCCTGCTCCATCTCATCATTTAAATAAAAACCAACAGAAAATATTGAAATTAAAATGAAAAGAGATAGCAAAAAAATCATCAGAACTTTTTTATCAGGAAATATCGCTTTTATTATGCACATGGCTTTTTTGATTAAACCCTGATTCATTCAAACCCATATTTTATCATAGCATAATTTACTTTCGATATATTTTGCTCCGGCATGAAAAATAATTTTATAATTTTGAGTATTACATCATATGAAGCTGGCGCTGGCTGCGGCATTTATTGTGGCATTCGGCGTGTTTATTCCTGTGCATTTTGTTGAGGCAGATATTATAACAGTAAATGATGACGGAACAGCTGATTATTCATCCATTCAGGAGGCAGTCAATGCGGCAGAGGACGGCGATATAATCTATGTATATGGAGGCTATTACAATGAGAGCGTTTTTGTAGATAAAAAATTACATTTTATTGGCATAGAAGAAAAAGGGATTTTGCCAAAAGTAATGGGGCAGCAGAGCCATGCATTTTATTTTACTTCACCCTGCACATTACAAAATTTTGTTATTTTTCAACAGAAAGGAAATGCCATTCAGATTTTCAACTGTGACAATATAACCATAAAAAATAGCGAAATAGTCGCAGAAACTGGCATTTATATGGAAAATGCATCTTTTTGCACGATTGAAAAAAACGAAATAA
The DNA here is from genome assembly GCA_024275755.1 of archaeon. Lineage (GTDB taxonomy): Archaea > Thermoplasmatota > E2 > UBA202 > JdFR-43 > JdFR-43. The sequence goes on from JAJRYN010000036.1 coordinate 6,230, forward strand.
AAGCTTCAACATACGGCATATATCTCTATGCATCAGATAAAAATGAAATAAAAAATAATGATGTAGACAGTTCCTTTCTGGCGTTCTATTCTCTTTCTTCCGCCAATAGTATCATTTCCTACAACAACTTATCTGGGATAAGTATGGAATACTCGGAGGGAAATATAGTGATGAATAATGTCATTGAAAATTTTGACGTAATGGATTCAGAAAATGTATATGTTTTTAATAACAGTATTGGCAGGTTAAATCTGTTATATGCTATGGCCATTCACGTAGTCAACAACTCCTTTGAAAAGGGAATTTTTATTTTTGGGAGCATGAAGAATTGGAATACACACATAATCGAGAATAATAAAATAAAGGATAGTAAAATTTTATATTATAAAAATGAGAAAAATTTGAAAGTCGATGACAATGATGCAGCCCAGCTAATACTTGCGAATTGCAGCGATTGCAAGATATATGATATAGATTTTCATTTTGCTGAACGTCATATACAGATTGCTTTTTCTGAAAATATCAAAATCGCAAATTGCTCCTTTTCAAATGCATTCGTTGCCGTGGATGTGATGAATTCCCAGTATATTTTCCTTAATTATAACATATTTTCATCAAATGATATATCTTTCCAGACATTCAACTGCAGTGAGACAACAATAAGAAATAACAATTTTTCATATAATGGACGAGCTATTTATCTTGAAGAAACAATCGAAAATATGATAGAGAAAAACATGTTTATGGGGAATTCATTTGCTGTTCATCTATACAAAAGCAAAAATAATAGGATAGTTAGGAACAACATAATCAAAAATGAAAATGGAGTATATTTTGAGGAAGCATTCATGAACATCATAATCAATAACAATTTCATTGAAAATGATAGAGATACTTTCCTGGAGAACTCCTTGCCAAACATTTTCCTGAGAAATTACTGGAGTAAATGGACCCTTCCAGCTCCAAAACCCATTTTGTGTCACATTATAATAATGTGGTATATACACATACCATATTTCACTGTTGATCTGATGCCTCGCTTGATTCCAGTATGCTGATATATTTTGCATCAATTTGATCAGCAATATAAACCTCCTTTCCAGCTTTTCTTATATCTACCCCATCTTCCATTGCTTTTTTGGCATCTATTTTGAGTATAACAGGATTCTCAACTCTTGTTTTTCCCGCTTCCACAGCTTTTTCAATACTTCCACTCAAATGCACTTTATTTCTATCTGTTGGGAGCAAACCTTGCTCTAAAACAATCTCTAATTCCTCTTCTGTGACAGGATAATATAAGATATCTACATCTGCCTCCGGCAAATCTGATAGATCTACTTCAATTGTATGTGCATATGTCGCTCTTATTTTCCCTTCCTTGAGCTGATATCTTCCTTTTTCATCCGTTAAAGCCAGAGCAACTACATGTTTTTTTCTAATCCAGTAAAATCTATCTATTTTATTTTTAATTGCCTCGCATACTTCATCAATATTTGCCCATCCATGAGGATCAAGCTTTATGTTAAACTGCTGTGGAAAATGGCGTAGAATACCAATAAGGATGCTACTTAATTTCTTTATTTCTCTATCATCCATCAAAAATTTTCCTTCTTTTTTGCATACAGGGCATACCCTGCCCCTATAATAGCCGTGTTCGTTGCATTCTGCGAGCATTGAATTTTGAATACCATGCAATATAAAAATTATTTCCTCAATTCTCCTACGGTTGTTACTCTTTCAGCGTATGCATTATGTTTATGTATTGATTCCAGACTCTCACTTCTTGCAATAACCATCGTATAATCCGGTAAATCAGGGTATCTTTCCAGAATTTGCTTTAGCATATCTCTCACAACATCCTCAACAAATTTTGGATTTTCATGTGCTCTCTTAACGACTTCCATCTCATCCATTCTTTTTAAAATTTCATATGTTGGACTGCTCATCGCCTTCTCAGCAATATCTATCAAATCATCTGCATCTATGCTGCCATCGTTCTCAATAATGAGAGTTGCAACATTTCGCTGATTGTGCGTGTATCTCTCATTGTATGTTGTCTTTATGTTCTCCATGGCGCATGGGCAGGCAGTCATTCCTGTAACCTCTACACCAATAAATTTCCTTGTTTTTCCTTCTCTTTCTTTAATTGCTCTTGCCATTATTTTGTATGGTTCGACAGTTCTTTTTCCGGCGGGTGTGACTCTTTCCAGAAAATATTCTGAGGTGGCAATAACTTCTGCACAGCTCGCATATTCATGCCTAAGCAGCAATTTTTCAGCTATTCTTTCACACAAATCCTCTAGGCTTGGGGAAGGCTGTCTCGTCGATTCATCAACAATTTCTTCGATAATCTCTGCATTTCTTGATAAATCGCTGCCTTTTCTGCTGGCTGGTAAATCAACAAATAAGTCCATTACCGGGATTAAATTTACTATTCTTCCGTTTCTTTCTATGCATACTGGCTTTTTTATGCCTTTTATTCCTACCCTTGTCAGTTTAAACGTTGCATTTGGTTTCCATGACTGCACATCTGGCAATGCCATACTAAAGCAAAAACAGCGATTATTTAAAATTGTTTGGGAAGGAACAATTTATATTTGCATGAGGATAAAATATATGATATTGTTCGATTCTTTCACAAAAACATTCTTAAGCTTTTGAGCATTTTCTGCTCATGAAAACTGCTTTATATGAATTGCATAGGGAATTGGGGGCAACTTTTACAAATTTCATGGGTTATGAGATGCCCTTGCGTTATAAATCTGTGCAGGAAGAACATTTGAATGTTCGTCATAAAGTTGGTTTATTTGATGTAAGCCATATGGGAAATATTTTTGTTAGGGGCAAAGATGCAGAAAATTTCATAAGCAAAATAACTGTTGAGAATGCAAGCAAAATAAAGGAAGGAATGGGGCAGTATACCGTACTTTTAAATGAAGATGGAAACATAATAGATGATGAAGTTTTTTTACATATTGGCAGCGAATACCTTTTCATTCCAAATTCTGGCATGCACGAAAAAATTGCAGCATGGATGAGAAAAAATGTCGAAGGTAGTGTAGAAATAGAAGACGTCAGTGATGAATTTTCAATTTTAGCCGTGCAAGGTCCATTATCAAAGGAAACATTGCAAGAAATTTTAAATTTTGATCTCGACACCCTGAAATTTTTTGGTTGTCAAGAATTAAGCAAAGAAAATTTTAAAATTGATTTTGATGGAAGGTGCATAATATCAAGAACAGGATATACTGGTGAGAGGGGCTATGAAATGTATATTCACCCTGCCGAAGCTGCAGTAAATGTTTTTAAAGAATTGCTGAGCAGAGGAGAAAAATATGGAATAATGCCGGTTGGTTTAGCAGCCCGTGATACACTTAGGCTCGAAAAAGGATTCATGCTTGCATGCAATGAATTTGCAGGAGGAAGAAATCCAATAGAAGCGGGTTTGGAATGGCTCATTGATTGGGAGCATGATTTTATAGGCAAGGATGCTTTAATGGAATTTAAGAAAAAGGAAGAATATGAAAAGATAACATTTCTTGAATGCGTCGATGCCGGCATACCTCGTCATGGTGATGAGGTTTTTAAAGACGATAATAGGGTAGGCATTGTTACGTCTGGCAATTTCTCACCATGTCTCAGAAAAGGGATAGCGCTGGCATATGTGAATACAAAATACAGAGGCATTGATGAAGAATTGATAATAAAAGGAAGAAAGGATATGAAAGCAAAAGTTATAAAGGGGCCATTCGTTAGAAAGGGAGAATGCTGAGGAAAATATTCACTGTTGGAGAAATCACCCGCTATATAAAGGAAATAATCGAGAGAGAGGAATTAAATAACATATGGGTGGAGGGTGAAATTTCAAATTTTAGGGAAGCGATAGGAAACTATTATTTTGATTTAAAAGATGAAATGGCAATCATCAGATGCGTGATGTTCAGTCCAAGCTTGCAATTCACACCAAAAAATGGAATGAAAGTCATTGTTAAGGGAGATATAAGGGTGTATGAAAAGAAGGGATATTATCAATTGTATGTGAGAGATATAAAAGTTGGAGGGGTTGGCGAGCTTTTCATAAAATTTCTTGAATTAAAGGAGAAGTTGCAAAAAGAAGGGCTATTTGATGAAAAATTTAAGAAACCATTGCCTAGAATACCCTCCACAATTGCTGTGGTTACATCTCCTGATGGAGCAGCAATAAGAGACATACAGAACGTCATTTCCAGGAGATTTCCTATAAGAATTTTACTCGCCCCAGTCAGGGTGCAGGGCGAAGGAGCAGCAGAAGAAATTGAAAGGGCAATAAAAGCTTTGAACGAAAGAGAAGACGTTGATTTAATAATCATAGGTAGAGGAGGAGGAAGCTGGGAGGATTTGTGGGCATTTAATGAGGAAAGAGTGGCAAGAGCAATTTTTGAATCGAGGCTGCCGATAATCTCCGCTGTCGGGCACGAAACAGATTTTACAATAGCAGATTTCGTTGCTGATAAAAGAGCGCCAACGCCTTCTGCAGCGGCAGAGATGGCAGTGCCGGATAGAAGGGAAATTTTGGAATGGCTTGACAATGCTGCTGGGAGGATGGAAAGGGCTGTGATGAAAAAAGTCGAAAGTTATGAGGCGATAATGGAAAGGATAGCGAAGAGAAAAGCATTCATGTATCCATTCGAGCTGATATATGATAAGATTATTGGTTATGAAAATATGATGGAGGAATTTAAAAGAGTCATCAAAAATTATATTGAGGCGAGGCAGAGAGATATTGATTTTATAGAGAGGAGTTTGGAGGCAATGAGTCCATATAAAGTGCTTGAAAGAGGTTACAGCATTTGTTTCAGGGTGAGAGATAATAAATTATTTAGTAGCGTAGAAGATGCTGATATTGGAGAGGAAATAAAAGTGGTGGTAAAGGATGGTGAAGCATTATGCAGGATAGAGGAGAAGAAAAAGAAGTAAAATTTGAGGAAGCCTTGCAAAAACTCGAGGAAATAGTCGATGAATTAGAAAAAGGAGAGTTATCATTGGAAGAAACAATAAGTAAATTTGAAGAGGGCGTAAGATTGTGCAGGATTTGCAGGGAAAAACTTGAAGAAGCGAAAACAAAAATTGAAAAGTTAACAGATGAATTATGAAGCATGCTATCTTCTTTTTTGGATTGCCAAGCATTGTGATGATAGTAACCCATTACACAATAATCAACGAAAGCTTGGAAATTTTTAATTTGGTAACTATTCCAATCCTTTTTCTGGGGTTGGTTTTAATTGGCGTAGGATATTTTAATAAAGGGATTAAGAGACACCTTATTCTGTTTTTGGGATGGCTAATCTTTGCTCTCTACTGGGCTACTCAGCCAGAATTTTTGTATTATAAAGGTGATGAAGATATTGTAAACGCTGTTTTTTGTATAGTAGGCGTATATTTCCTTTCATATATTTCTTATCATGAATATCTCTGCTATAAAAGAGCAGAAGAAATAGAAAGTCTGCAATTTCTGGCGGGGGCAACATTTTTTGCAGGAATGCTTTATTTTGTATTCCAGAAAATAGATTATATGGCCGGATTACTCATAAAAGTAGTTGCAGAACAAACCGCTGCCATACTTAGAGCAATGGGATATGCGGTTGAAGCGGGAGGCGTATATTATGGAATAAATACTCACGTGCCTGTATATTTTAATGGGCATGAAAGTGTGCAATTGATCCTAGCATGCACCGGCCTGCAGTCAATGGCAGTCTTTATAGGTGTATTTGCTGCTTTGAAGGCAGATAAACACAGGAGAATAAAAGCATTTTTTTATACTGTTCCAACAATCTATGTTCTTAATTTAATAAGAAATGTTGGCGTAATATATGGCACAGAAGAACTTGGATTAAGCTTTTATTTAATGCATAATGTTATTGGTAAAGCAGGTTCTTTAGTTGCTTTAATTGTGCTCGCATTCATTGTATTTGAATTGCTGCCAGAATTGTATGATAACATAATGGATTTATTTAAGTTGCCAAAAAGAAGAGGACCAATAGAAAGAATGTTTTATAAACTGCTAAGATGATAGCAAAAAAATGTATTCACATAGCATTCCTTCCGCTGCCTTTTCTATTACTATTCATCCTTCTTTCATTTATTCATCATATTTTTATTCCATTTACAGTATTCTTCTTCTTCATTCAGCTTTTCTTCCTGTACTTTTTCAGGGATATGCCTCGCAGTATTGGCAGTGGTGTAGTTTCTCCAGCAGATGGAAAGGTAATTTATGCAGGCAGCAATAAAATTGCAATATTCATGAGTTTATTTGATATGCATGTTAACCTCATGCCGTATGATGGAAAGATTGTGAAAATCCACCATTATAAAGGAAAACATAAGCCAGCATATAGCGATGTTAGCAAAAATGAAAGAATAGAAATGGAAATTGATAGCAGCATAGGAAAAATAAAACTATTCCAGATAGCGGGAGTATTTGCCAGGAGAATAGTTCCATATGTAATGGAGGGACAATTTGTTAAAAAGGGAGATAAAGTTGGAATCATCAGATTTGGTTCGAGGGTAGAATTATACCTGCCAGAAAGTTGCGAAATCGTTGTAAGAAATGGACAGAAAATAAAAGCGGGGCAGACAGTTGCAAGAATAGATTAAATAGATAAAAGAATGAAACATAATGTTGCGGCATTTTGCCCATAGTTAAGATGTAAGAATAATCGCCTAATTTGGACAAAATTTTTTACAAACCAAAAAATTTAGAAAAGTTGAAAGACTCATACCATTCTATATTAAGTGTTACAGTTATCATATAAAAAGTGGTTCATCATTGCTTTGGCAGGAATTATAGTTTTTTGGATAGTTTTTTTACTGGTTCTCATAGGCAATATTAGAATGGCTCTGCTTGTAATTATGTTCTGTCTATTTATTCTGTATATTATTGTAATTTTCAGTTATAAGAAATGATAGTATTTTAAAATTTGATTGAAAAGCTTTAAATAAAAATTTAATAATATATGTGTGACCGCCTTAATGCTCTTTTTCTTGGCTACGGGCATGCTAAATCTCGCTGGAGGTATATTATCTGTCACTTCATGGATTTTTATAAAAAAGAGGTATAGAAAAAAGCCTGTTTTGAAGAAAGAGAGGAAAGTTAGCATTATAATTCCTTCAAAGGGAAGAATAAACATAGAAAATTTTGAGAAACAGCAATATGAAGATTATGAAATTATAATTGTTGTAGATACTCCAGAAGAAAAGGAAGAACTGCAGAAAAAGATTAAAAGAGAAAGAGTGAGGATTGAGATCTCAAAAAAATATGGGAAGTGCAGTGGTAAAAATGCTGCTTTGCTGACGGGTATAGAAAAGGCAACAGGAGATATTTTTGTATTTGCAGATGATGACATAAAGCCACATCCAAAATGGCTGTATTATTTGGTTGCTTCTCTCGGAGATGCTGCAACAACATACAGATGGTATTTTAAAAATCCGTTGCTCTGTGTATGGAATGCTGCGATTGCTGCAGTTCTATTTTATAAAAAATTTAATTTTGCGTGGGGAGGTTCGACAGCCATAAGGAAGGATGTTTTTGAAGTGAACGGAGTAAAGGATGTATGGAAAAAAGAACTTGTGGATGATTTAACTTTGACAAAAATTTTGAAGAAAAAGGGATTTGAGATAAGATTTGTTCCGCAGGCAATTGTTGAATCAGAGGAAGAAAAGGAAATTTTTAAATGGATGACCAGACAGTTTGCTTGGGTGAGGCACTATTTCCCATTTTTATGGGGGGTAGCAATATTTTTTAACCTGGGAATGAGAGCATCCAATATTGCAGGAATATTTATTTTATTTTTGAATCCAGTTGTGGGTTTGCTTTTGTTGTCATCACTCTTATTTGACTTTATAAGAGGGTGGCAGGAATATGATACCTTTGTTAAACTCATGGAATATGAAAAGGAGAAATTCATATCCCCAATATATCACATATTGCTCAGACCCATAGCATCTTTCTTAATCTCATATAATCTTCTCTCATCCATTTTTGTGAAAGAAGTTGAATGGGAAGGGAAAAATTATTTCATTCCAAAGGCCTCCCCCCAAAGAAAATTTTGAGGCACAAGATAATCCAGAGCGGTGGAATAATGACGAGAGAAAAAGCGAGAAATGCATTGTAATGTATGGCAACATAATCATAGAGAATAGAAGCAATCATCACATATGTCAGTATTTCATGAATTTCTGCATAAAATAACATTTCTCCCCTTTTTTCGATATTTTCGAATATCTTGTAGGCGGTATACATGAGAAAGAAAGATGTGACAGAGACTAGTAGAAAAGCTACATATGCTGGAAAGTAATACAGCGCAAAAAACGCAATTATGATAAAAACAATTTTTAGGCTGTAACCATACAAAATGAAGCTTTTTGGTACATAAATGCCATCATCTGTCTTGGCACCAAAAATTGCTGGAGTTGTTTTGACTCCCTGTAACAAGTCATATTTCAAATCTTTCAAATTGGCTGATATGCCAACATTGAAAGCATATTTGAGAAGAGGTAGAAATGAAATAAGTATGCACGGCAGGGTTATCTCTGTTTTATATGAAAATGCTCCTGCAAGGAAAATCATCATTGCCGCCAGCCCTAAAATATATTCCATCCATGCAAATTTTTTACTCAGTTTGTTATATAGTGTGTAAAAAAAGTAATAGAGCATTAAGAAAAGAAAAGATATATGTGAAAAGAAAACTAATGTTATTAGAATGGAAGCAGTGAAAAGAAGAGCCATAAATGCTATTGCCTCCTCCTTTGAAATTAATTCACTTGCTAAAGGGCGGTCAGCAACGTATCCTGATTTTTTATCTATTTCTATATCAAAATAATCGTTCTGCACGAATCCAAAAATGTTGGCACATATTCCCACAATTAGCAGGAGGCTAAGGCCACTAAAAATTCCATTTGATATGGCTCCAAGAATGGGCATCATGACAATAAAAATACCATATAAACGCATTAACTGAAGATAGCCCCTCAGCTTATTCATGAAATATAATAAAATAGCGATTTAAATGAATGATGTTAAGTAATTTTGCAAATAGAAAAGGACAGCGAATACCATTCTATTCATTGATTTTTCATATTTAATTTAGTCCAGTAAATTTTATATGTAAACCAGATTTAAGCACAGATGAAGGAGATTAACATTGAAGGAAGTAAATTGCATATATTGCCGATAATACATGGACTTGTTGGAGAGGAAAAGAAAGTAGAAAAGGCTTTTGAAAAATTTAAGCCAGATTGCATAGCAATAGGTGTGTCGCCAGAAGACATAGAGATTTTGAGGAATATAAAAAAAATAAAGGCTGATGAAATAGAAATGAGCCTGCAGCATCAGTATTATTTAATGCATCTCTCAAAATATGGAAAAATTTCTCTTCCCCCTCCTGATTTAAAGACAGCCCACGAGATCGCCGATAAACACAAAATACCACTTAAGGCAATAGATATTGACGACAGCGAATATGCAGATTTACTGGTGGAAAATGTTTCCATATTCTCTCTCATACGATACTCAAGAAAGATAAAAAAACTGGGAAGAAAACAATTTAAAGCAAAGGATGCCGAGGAATTTGTTTATGAATGGGAGAAAGAAATAAGCTCAATCAAATCTTTTAAAAAGATAGAGGAAATAAGAGAGGAAAGGATGGTTGAAAATATAGTCAGGCTGTGTAAAGAATATAAAAAAATTCTCACAATAGTTCCTATGGAGAAATATAAGAATATCCTCTTAAAGCTAGAAAGATATAAAAAATAGGCACATATTACAGCCCATGAAGAAAAAAATAGTAATAATGGGGGCAGCTGGCAGAGATTTTCACAATTTTAATGTTGTTTATAGGGACAATGAGGATTATGAGGTTGTTGCCTTCACCGCAACGCAAATCCCAAATATAGCCGGCAGGAGATATCCGGCGGAGCTTGCTGGCAGATTATATCCGGATGGAATACCAATTTATGATGAGAAAGATTTGCCAGATATTGTTAAAAAATATAACGTTGATGAAGTAGTTTTTTCATATAGTGATGTTTCATACAATTATGTTATGGGCAAGTCTGCAATAGCAAATGTTGCTGGAGCTGACTTTAAGTTATTGAGTCCAAGTCATACAATGCTCAAATCCAACAAGCCAGTTATAGCAGTTTGTGCAGTTCGTACAGGCTGCGGAAAATCACAATTCTCAAGAAAAATATTTGAAATTTTATCAAGAAAATGCAGGGTTGTTGCCATCCGTCATCCAATGCCTTATGGTGATTTGGCAAAGCAGAAATGCCAGAGATTCGCAAGTTATGAAGATTTGGATAAACATCAATGCACAATTGAAGAGCGTGAAGAGTATGAGCCATATATTGAGATGGGGGGTGTTGTATATGCTGGTGTCGATTACGAGGAAATTCTAAGAAATGCTGAAAAGGAAGCGGATGTTATAATATGGGATGGCGGCAACAATGATTACCCTTTTTACAAACCAGATTTGCACATTACCATAGCTGATCCTCATCGCGCTGGACACGAACTTCTATACTATCCAGGGGAAGTTAATCTCAGAATGGCGGACATTGTTATAATAAATAAAGTTGATACCGCCGAAGAAGAGAATATAAAGAAAGTTGAAGAAAATATTAAAAAAGTGAATCCAAGAGCCAAGATAATGAAAGCAACTTCTCCTATAGAAGTTGAAGGAGATATTAAAGGGAAGAGAGTGCTCGTTGTTGAAGATGGGCCAACTCTTACACACGGCGAGATGCCTTATGGTGCGGGAACAATAGCAGCCCAGCAGAGCGGAGCAGAGATAATTGATGCAAGAAAATATGCAGTTGGTTCAATAAAAGCAACATTTGAGAAGTATCCACATTTACATAAAATATTACCAGCAATGGGTTACGGAAATGAGCAGATAAAGGAGCTTGAAGAAACAATAAATGCCGCAGATTGTGATGTTGTGCTGGCAGCCACACCAATAAATCTAGCTAAGCTCATTAATGTAAATAAACCAGTGATAAGAGTAAGATATGGAGTAGGAAAAGAAACGGAGGAAGAGCTGGAAAAGGTACTGGAAGAATTCTTAAAAAACTGTGATTTTTCCAGCTAGTATCTCATCCTTTATCTCCGCTATTTTTTCCAGTCTCTGTCTCACGATTTCTTCTACGCCCGAATCAATATTGCCACCTACAACGCTTATTCCAACAACAAGCGGGTCTGTCACGGGCTTGCCGATTTGTGAGAGCATTTTCACATAAGCTTCTTCTACATCATAACTTTTAACAATATCCTGTGCTATTCTGGTTGCAGTTATGTTATAAAGCTTGCCAACATGAGTTACAGGGTTTTTGCCAGCAGCCGCCTCCATTGATGCAGGACGATTAGGTGTGATTAAACCATTAATTCTATTTCCTCTTCCAACGGAGCCATCATCGCCATTTTCCATTGAGAGGCCAGTGACAGTTAAATAAAACACTCCCTTTTCATAATCATCGGCGGTATTTATTGCTAAACTGACATCCTTTTCAGTAAATTTTTTGGCGAAATCGAGTAATTCCTCTGCAATTTCCTCTTTAACGCTTATATAATGATCTGCATCAGGGATATGTTTGTCAACCATTGCAATTGCAACTGTAATGTTTATTTTGTTTTCTACCCTTGAACTCATTACCTTAACATCCTCGCCAATTTCTGGGTAATTGCTACGGAGATTGATATTTATATATCTCTCCATCTGCAAAGTTAATTTTTCAGTCTCGCTCAGAGGAGCATATCCCACACCTACAGAGGTGTCATTTGCCAGTCTGCGGCGAGGATCATACACACTTTTCAAATCCTGGCTTCCTTCCCATATCTTACAATCTATTATGACATCTGTATCTGCACTGAGATTGCGGAAATTCTTTTCCAGATATTCATGAGCTGCTCTTACTGCTATGGCTCTTATTGGCAATCTTTTGTTTCCAAATAAAGCTGTTGCTCTTCCTACAAGCAGAATATATGCTGGCTCAATTATAACTCCTCCTCCGAAAGATGGTTGAGATTGTCCGCCAACTATTTGACATTCATCGGTATTGTGGTGCAGGATATAGCCGAAATGCTGCAAATATTCTTTACATAATGCTCTTGAAACGGTTTCAGCCAGTCCATCTGCAACAGAATCCGGATGTCCGACGCCCTTTCTTTCAACAATTTCTACTCTCTGTTTTTCCACTGGCACTCTATCTAAACTTTCGACTGTTATTTTCATAAAATGTGCATTCGTAAGCTATACTTATATTTTTGCCACTTTTTCAACTTGCAAGAAAAATAATAAATGATGCCACAAGAAGTCCAACTATTCCAGTCATTTGCCATGTAGGGTAGTTGAGCAGTTCCCTAATCCTCGAAATTTTCTCAACAATTTCTATTTCTTCTATCGAGATTTTAATGAGTTTCCATATACCCTTTAACGGGAAAGAATATGCAAAAATCAGTATCACACAAGTTGTAAAGGCTAGAGCCTCTTTTCCATTAAAGAATGTCCATATGCCAATAAATGAAACGAACAAGCCGGTGAGAGACAACATCAATGCTAAAATAAGAGTTTCAGCAAGCCCCCATCTTACAGCTGGTGTAGCAAGCCCCACTTCCTTATCTTCAATATAATCCTGAGATTGGTTAACCAGAGCGATTCCATAATGTGTTATGGTTAAGGCAATTATAATGAAGAAAATTGATGCAGGAGGAAAGCCGGCGATTACATAATATAAGAAGA
>JAJRYN010000037.1 GCA_024275755.1 archaeon
CAAATTTACAATATAGCTTCATGATAAAAGAGTTTACTTCATCATCAGGAGATATTGTTATAAAAATAGATTATGATAAGTGCATGGGTGCTGCAAAATGTGTCGAAGTATGCCCCGTCGATATCTATGAAATACAGGATGGAAAAGCTGTTGCCAACAATGTTGACGACTGCATTGAGTGCTGCGCATGTGTAGAGTCCTGCCCGAATGGGGCAATAGAGCATAGCTCTTGCTAATCTATAAATTTGATGAAGAATTAGTCCCTGCAACCTTTCTCAGGAGATTAAATAAGTTTTTAATAGAGGTTGAGTTAGACGGCAGGATAACATTATGCCATCTGCACGATCCAGGAAGGTTGGAGGAAATTTTGAAGAAAGGAAGAAAACTTTTACTCATCGAAAAAGAAGGTAATAGAAAAACAAAATATGATGCTATAGCAGCATTTATGGAAGACTGGGTCTTAATCCACTCTGGCTATCACTCTCTTTTAGCAGAAAACTTGCTCAAAAACAATCTTATAAAGGATTTGGCTGGATATAAAATAGAAAAAAGAGAATTTAAGTATGGTGGAAGTAGAATAGATTTTTTGCTTGATGGCAATAAAAAATGTTTGCTGGAAGTAAAGGGATGCACCCTTGCAAAAGGTGATATAGCCATGTTTCCTGATGCACCTACCGCCAGAGGACGGAGGCATATAATGGAGTTAATAGATGCCATAGGAAAAGGATATGAAGCAGCTATACTGTTTTTAATAATGAGAAATGCATCTGCATTCTCTCCAAACTGGTATATAGATAGAGATTTCTCTTCAACTCTCAAGAAAGCATATGAGAAAGGTGTCAAAATAATTGCATGCAGAATAAGATTTAAGGAAAAGGAAGTTTATTATGCTGGAGAAATTCCAGTTATAATGGAAGAGAATATTAATTTATGAAGAGCTAAGGACATTCCAGGCTATGAAATCCCTTATAATTTTTGCTGCAAGTAATGAAGTTCTCTCATCATCATATGGTGGGCATACCTCCACAACATCCATTGCGATTATTTTATCTGCTAGTTCTTTTATAAAATCAAAGATTTCATACCCTAACCCCATTGGTTCAGGATTACTCACACCAGGAGCATAACAAGGATCAAAAACATCCATATCAATACTTAGATATATTTTGTCAAAATGTATCTTATTTGTCATTTCTCTTCTGAATTCCTCCACGGTATAATACTTAAAACCCAGTTCCTCTGCTTCTTTAACCTCCTCCTCTGATGCCGACCTTATGCCAAAAGAGATTATTTTATCCTTGCCCACTTTTTCAAATATGCGCCTCGCTGCACATGCATGGCTGTTGGCATCACCCAGATATTCCTGTCGGAAATCTAGATGGGCATCCAGGATGACAACACCAAAATTTTCTTTTATAGAAGATATAAGATGAGGAGAGATGGAATGTGCCCCTCCCATTGCAATGGGGATTTTGCCGTCTTTCATGCATTTTTCCATAAATTTTTTTGCATCCTCTATATTCAAGTTGCCTGCATCATGGATTGCAATGTTCTGCAAATCTATGCCATGAATTATACTGTAGCTTTCGTAATCCCAGCTTACATACCTTATAAAATCAGGAGCTTCCTTCGTTCCGGGCCTGAAAGACATTTCAACATCTTCGTATGGCACCCCAAAAATAATGAATTTTGATTCTTCGTAGCTTTGCTCTGCATCGGCAAATTTCATACTCTCGTTATTTTTCTTTTGCCCATTGCTTGGATATATTCAATATCCTTTCCTTCCTGTATCTTGTCTTTAAATTCTTCTGGAATGTCCATCTCAAAAGTTTCATAGGTTTCTAAATCCATTAGCTGCACTTTATCGCCCATGATTGAAATGACCTGCGCCGTCCTTCTATCTATTATTGGCACCGCCACCTTATGGCGCACTGGATAGATAACGCTTCTCTTCTGATTGTCAAATACACCAATTGCTTCTATCCTTGCTTTTGCTTCTCCGTGCTTGCCTGGCTTGGATGTTGTCATGCTAACTATTTTGCATGGTTCATCATCGATGATTATATAACGATTCTCCTTCAATTCTCTAACTTCGGCCATCTCTTTCATTGTAGCACCAAAAAAGAAATGTATTACTAATAGATAAATCTTTAGCTTAAAATGAAATGCAGTTATTGCAGCAAGGAAGGAATAGCAGAAATATATGGCAAATGCTATTGCGAGGAGCATTTCAATAAGTATTTTCTGGGTAGAGTGAGGAGCATTATAGATAAATTTGGTATTAATGGCAGGATAGCTGTTGCCCTATCAGGCGGAAAAGATTCGGCAGCATGCTTTTATGCTTTACATAACCTTAATCTGGAATTGCAGCCATTTTACATAAATCTGGATATTCCAGACTACTCTAATGCATGTCAGAAAAAGGCAGAGGAGTTGTGCAAATCTTTAGGCTACAAACTGGAAGTTATTGATTTGAAAGAGTATGGAATTTCTCTGACAAAAAAGAAAAAGCCATGTAGCATATGTGGGACAGCAAAACGCTATTTAATGAATAAATTTGCTTATGAAAATGAATGCAGATATGTTGCAACAGGCCACAATTTAAGTGATGTGGTTACTTTTGCCTTCAACAATCTTGCAAATGTGAATATACTCAACTTCAGAGGAAACAAGCCTTATTTAGAAGGAAGAGAGGAGTACAAAATGGTTGCAAAAATCAAGCCATTGTACTGGCTTAAGGATAAGGAATGCATGCTTTATGCATACATCAATAAGTTGCCGTATGCTGATGAAGAATGCCCTTACGCCATAAACGCTCCAACTTTGAAAATAAAAGAATGGGTTCATGAAATTGAGGGCAAGCAGCCCGGCATAATGGTAAATATGGCAAAAAGTTTCTGGAAGCTGGAAGATTTAATGAGTAAAGATATAAATTTAAACAAATGCAAAAAATGTGGCTATGCTTCCTATGGCAATATATGCAAATTCTGCAAGATAAGAAAAAGATAAAATAGGGTTACGCTTCTATTTTTAAATGATTCTCATTCATTATGGAGAAATAGGCATAAAGGGAAAAAATAGGGCGGCATTCGAAAATTGTTTAGTCAGGAATATAAAGAAGGCTTTGGAAAATGAAATAGAAAAAATTTATAAGGAATATGGCCGGATTTTGGTGAAAGAGGGAGAGAAGGCAAATTATGAAATGCTGAAGGAAAAGCTTGCCAAAATACCTGGCATTGAAAACTTCTCATTTGCATATGAAGTCGATTTAGACATTGAAGAAATGAAAAAAATAGCTTTGGAAATTGCCAAAAATGAAAAATTTTCAACATTTAAAATATCAGCAAGAAGAAGCAATAAAGAATTTCCATATAATTCAATGCAAATAAATGAAATAGTTGGCGAAGAAATAAAGGAAAAACTCAATAAAAAGGTGAAACTTGAAAATCCTGAACTGACAATCTTTATCGAGGTAGGAAATAAAAAGGCATATATCTATAAGGAAAAATACAATGGCATCGGCGGCTTACCTGTTGGAAGTCAGGGAAAGGTCGTGGCATTGTTATCTGGCGGTATTGACTCGCCGGTGGCAGCATGGCTTATGATGAAAAGAGGATGCAAAGTTATTTTCATTCATTTTTACAATGAAAATTTGGTGTCATCACCAAAAAAAGTTGAGGAAATAATTGAAAAACTTACTGAATACCAGCTTTCATCAAAAGCATATTTCATACCTTTTGGCACGCTGCAATATGAGATAATAAAAAATGTACAGTCAAAATATCGCATGATTATTTATCGCCGCGTAATGACAATGATAGCCAATAAAATTGCTTCAATGGAAAAAGCGAAGGCAGTAATAACAGGAGACAGCATGGGACAGGTTGCATCACAAACTCTGGAAAATATCCATTGTATATATGATGTATCAGATTTGCCTGTATTATCGCCTTTAATAGGGATGGATAAGAGAGAAATCATAGATATGGCCAAAAGAATAGGCACCTATGAAACTTCTATCAAGCCATATGATGATTGCTGCTCCTTCATGGTGGCAAAGCATC
>JAJRYN010000038.1 GCA_024275755.1 archaeon
ACAATTTTTTTGATTTTGCTCTTTTCATTGCCTCTCTCCATAACATAAAGAGAAGAGAAAATAGAATAAAGGCACTGGAAGAATTGAAGAGGGTGCTTAAGCCAGGTGGAAAAGCTCTGATTTCGGTATGGGCAAAGTGGCAGGATAAATGGAGGAAATATTTCATAAAAAGTATTTTTAAATGGAAAGAGCATGGCGACATTTATATTCCGTGGAAAAAAAACGGTATAAATGTCATGAGATTCTACCATCTGTATAGCATGAGGGAGTTTAGAAAGGATATAAAAAGGGCTGGATTAAAAATAGAAAAAGCTTGGAGTGTTAAGAAAAAATCAAAAAGACATGCGGACAATCATTTTGTACTGGCATCAAAGGTCAAAAATAGTTTTATAAATGAGTAATGAATACAAATACAATGGCAATAATGCTAGTTGTTGAAGATGAAGAACCTATACAGGAACTGATAAAGGAGTATTTGGCCCCCCTAAAAATTGAAATACATCAGGCATTCAGTGGAGAGGAGGGGGTGGAAAAATATAAGGAACTGATGAGAAAGGGGAAAAAACCTGACATAGTCATAATGGATTTGAAGCTGCCCGGCATTGATGGTGTAGAAGCGACAAAAAAAATCCTTGCCATAGATCCAGATGCAAAAGTGTATGGTTTTACGGCATACTTTGGCACAGAATGGGCAAAGGAACTGGAAAAGGCAGGAGCAAAAGGCGTTATCGCTCGCCCTGTCGGATTCGATGGTTTCAGAGATATTATAAAAGATATACTAAAGAAAGAGAGTTAGTGGCCAAACCACAACTCATCTGGAATTTCCTTGTATACATCTGCCGCATCTTCTTCTCTTCTTTCCCTTTCCTCCTCCTTCCTTTTTCCTTCTTCCTTGTATTTTAGAATAGCTTCCTTGTTCAAAAACCAGTAATGGGTTCGCCAGCTTCTTCCATCGTATATGGTTGTTTCCTCTCTTTCTGTTACCAGCATACCTTCTTCCTCTAAGATATAAAATAGTTGTCTGTCTTCTGGCTCAAGAATGTTATCTATTATTCTGTCCTCGAAACCAAATAAATCCATAACAAAGTTCGCATCCTTTAAAGCTGATTCCATATCTATATCCACTCTTGCAGCGATTGCAGTAGCTAGGTCTTCAAGCGTGATTATCATAAATTATATTTTTGTAACTTGAGTATATAAAACTTTCTATTTAAACTTCTATGCAGATAATCACTGATTTCTTCCGATATTTACTTATACCAGATATAAATTAACTTAGCAATGGGAGAGGAAGAGATTGAACAACGAGTTCCATTGCCGAATAGACAGAGCGGAGAGATGATGGCTATTGTGGAGCAGCATATGGGCGGAGGAAGGCTCCGTATTATCTGCGAAGATGGTAAGACAAGGCTGGCAAGAATACCTGGAAAAATAAGAAAGAGAAAATGGATAAAAACGGGGGATTTACTAATTATCAAGCCCTGGGACTTCCAGGAAGAAAAGGCAGATGTTGTTTATCGTTACACTCCAACACAGGTTGCAAATTTGGCTAGGAGAAATTTAATACCTGAGAGTCTGAGCGGATTTCTATGAGGTGGGAAGCAGAAGTGGAAAAGCTGTTGAAAAGAACAGAAGGAGAGGTTTTTGAGAAAGCAACTCTTCAATCAATATGGAAGTTAATGAACAACGGCTATATTGATTCCTTTGAATTCCCCATTTCTACAGGAAAGGAGGGAAATGTTTTTAGAGCAAAGCAAAAAGACAGACTTATAGCAGTTAAAATATATCGCATCAATACGGCTACTTTCCGAAGCATTTCAAAGTACTTAATGTATGAACCTCCCCAGAGAGTGAAAAGAGATAGGAGAAGTATAATATTTGCTTGGGCTATGAAGGAGTTCAATAATCTCAAAAAGTTGTATAATGCTGGTGTTAGAGTGCCAGAACCAATCGCTAGGGAGGGTAATGTAATAGTCATGGAGTATATAGGCACAGAAGAACAGCCTGCCCCTTTACTCAAGGACGCTGAAATAAAGGATGCTGAAAAAGTTTTTGATAGAATAAAGAAATATCTGCACCTCATGTATCATAAGGCTGAATTGGTACACGCAGATTTTTCTGAGTATAATGTTTTAATGGATGGAGACGAGCCAGTAATAATAGATGTCGGACAAACAGTGAGCAGGGATAATCCAATGGCAATGGAATTTTTGAGAAGAGACGTCAAAAACATAACCAAATTTTTTAGGAAATATATCAGAGTCGATGAAGAGGAAATTTTAAAATATATTCTGGAGGGCTAAAATGAGATATGTTAAAATCCCCATGGAAAGAATAGCAGTTTTAATCGGTAAAAATGGAGAAGTAAAGGAAGAAATAGAAAAACATGGTGTGCAACTTGAAATTGACTCTGCTACAGGAGATGTGAAAATAGTGGCAGAAGATTCTCTAAAAGAAATGGAGGCCGAAAATGTTGTAAGAGCGATAGGACGTGGTTTTTCCCCTGAAAAAGCCATTCTTTTATTTAACGAGGATTACTACTTTGAACTGCTTGATATGCGTGACTGGGTAGGAAAAAAGAAGGAACATGTAAAAAGAATTGCAGGAAGAATTATAGGCAAGGAAGGAAAAACAAGAAGAATAATTGAGGAGACAACAGGGGCTTATATATCTGTTTACGGGCATACAGTCGGCATAATAGGCAGAATAGATGAATTGCAGATGGCTAAACAGGCAATAGAAATGCTACTCGAAGGAGCAAATCATCATACAGTATACAGATTTCTTGAAAAGGAAAGGAGAAGAAGAAAATTGCAGGAGTTTGGACTTTACTGAGAAGTTGGTAGCACCTAAAGCCTAATTTTACATGCGGGCGCGGCGGGATTCGAACCCGCGACTGCTGGCTTAGAAGGCCAGCGCCCTATCCAGGCTAGGCCACGCGCCCTTACATGTAAAGAACAATCGTTTTAAAAATATTTACTGAACTTTTTGGTGTAACGCATGAATAGGGGAGGCGGGGGCGAGGGGGAGGCGTGAGGGGGAGAAAAAAAGAGGACTTGCAAGCCCTCGCCCCTATATCTTATAGGCTTTTGCCTATCGTTTATTATAATTCTACTATATAAATTTTCTGATTCAATTTTAGAACTATGGAAAAAATTCATTGGCAAAAGTTTTATTTTTGTTAATTTTCTGGAAAGAAATAGATATAGAGGTAAAATTTCACTCCATATGTTATGATTACTTAGCAGGCGATATTATTTTAAATTTCTTATAATTAACTTCTTATGAAAAAAATTGCTGCGCTGGCGATTGCATTGATTGGCGTAATGATATTTTTGCCTTTAGTTGATGCAAGAGTGGATGCTAAGTTTGTGATAAGAGATGAATATGGGAATCAAATTTATTTCAGAACACCAGAAGGAAAAATAATATATGGAAATATCCTTGTTGGACAAAAGATAATTTTTGATGCCAGAGATTCAAATTCAATGTATCCCATTGACAGATATCACTGGGATTTTGATGGAGATGGAAACTGGGATAAGGTTACAAAAGGCCCGATTGTTTATTATACATATGAAAAGCCAGGAGTGTATAATGTTACTTTAATGGCGGTTGCGACAGCTGCCCCACCACGTGGGGATGCAGATACAGTTACGCATACAGTGGTTGTTGTTGGGAATGTTATCCCACCTGTAGCACGTTTTTCAGTGTCTTTGTACAGTAAAAACGAAACTGCTGTAACTTATCTTTTTAATGCTAGCCAAAGCTATGACAAAGATGGATATATAAGATATTATATATGGGATTTTAATGGAGATGGAAAATTTGACGATACTGGAACAAATAAGCAAATTATGTGGACATATAAAGAAAATGGATATTATGTTGTAACTCTTCACGTTACTGATTATGATAAACAGAGCAATAAAACAATTCGTGTAATCAAAGTAGCAGGACTCCCAAATGGCTCGCTAAATGAAATAGAAGGAAAAATAAAAATTAAAAATAAATGTGGAGGAACAATAAATGTTACCATAATCTTGAACAATTATGAAGAGCACAACTTGACTATTGAAAAGGAGCAAGTGATAAATGCTTCTGTGAACCCATCCCTCAATGAGATAGATGTATATTTTGAAGGAAAAGAAGCCACTTTTATTTTTAATGGAAGCAAAGATATTACAGTAGTTATAACACCTGAGAAGATTTATACAGTATTGTCAACAAATAGAACCCCAGGCTTTGGCTTTATTTGTCTGATAGCTATCATGATAATTTTATTGCTGCGAAAGCTAAAAAATGAAAAGAAACACGCATAATGTCATCTCACTAATACATCTTTGCACATTTTTTTCCTCTTTCCTGCTTATTGTTTCTTCCGTTTCTTTCTGCTATGCATATTCTGATTTATCTGTTGAATGGGTTAAAGTAGATAAAGAAGTTGTAGGTGAAGGAGAAATCATCGAAATAAAAGCAAAGGTAAAAAATTTGAATATTGGTGTAAGCAAATCATTTGCGGTCTCTTTTTATTATGACGTTACTGATAGTGAGCATTTAATTGGTAGGATATATTATGACTCTATCAATTACTATCGCATTCCTTCTATAAAATGGGATACGAAAAATAAGGAAGGAAAGCATAAAATCATTGTTCATGTGAGCGATGATAACGAGGAGAATAACTATGGCTATTGCAACGTAACCATCCTACCAACAAAAACTAAGGCAAAGATACTTTTCAAGGAAATATATTATCATGCAAGACCACACCGAAATAATGAATACCTTTGCATAATAAATGTTGGAGATAACGCCTTAAATTTAAATGGTTGGTATGTAACAACGCAGCCGTGGAAGCGAGCTGACAAGCAAAATAAAATAATTTTTCCTGAGATAATTTTGAAATCAGGAGAAAAAATATATGTGACACAAAATGCAACTGCTTTTGAATTTGAAACTGGCTTCCAACCAGATTATGAATATTATAACTGTTCTTCCGTTCCCGATCTGAGAAGGGAAGGAAGATTTATTATGGCAAATGACGGAGGCGTAATATGTTTGAAAGACGCATATAACCATACTGTTGATGTGGTTGTTTATGGAAATGCATATTTCGATGAAGGGTGGGCAGGAAAAGCCATCAAGAAAGTGGAAAAAGGAGTTGTTCTGAAAAGAAAAGACTGCATTGATACAAATACAAGCGAGGACTGGGAGTATAACAGAACATTCATCGTAGGCCAGTCTGATTTTGAGGTATGGCATGGAAAAGCCAGCAAAGCAATTGCTTTTTGTTCTCCAGATTGCTCATATAAAATCATATCCGAAGAAATAAAAAATGCAGATGAACTCTTCATAAATTTATATACTTTCACCAACCCATTTCTTGCGGAAATTCTGAACGAAAGCAATGCAACAGTAAAATTATTTCTGGATGGAAATGTAATTGGGGGTATTCCCATGGAAGAGAGATGGATTGCATATATGCTGAGTAAAAAGTATGAGGTGAGATACATGATTGGCGATGAAGAAAATGACATCTATAAGAGATATAGATATAATCATGCAAAATATGTTGTATATGGCAACAGATGCATTATAGAATCAGCAAACTGGGGTAAGAGTAGCATTCCAGTGAATCCAAGCTATGGAAACAGGGAATGGGGTGTCATTCTTGAAAGCGAAGATATAGCATCCTTTTTAAAAAATGTTTTTGAATATGACTGGAACCCAGATTTTCAGGACAGCATTGAATTCAATGAAAGCAGTTTTACACATGGTGAGCCTCCCTCCGATTTTTCCATTAGCTATCACATCCCTCATGGAGATTATGTTCCATCATTCTCTCCTTTTTATCTAAACAACTCATTCAATGTAACCGTTATTCTCTCGCCAGACAATGCGGAGGAGGAAATTAAAAGATTAATTGATGGAGCTAAAAAGGAAATTCTTATTGAGCAGGCGTATATAGAGAAGGAATGGAGCAACGGAATCAATCCTTTCCTTAAAGAATTGGTGAAGAAAAACGAGAGCGGCGTGGCTGTCAGGGTTATTCTCAATAATAATCCTGCTTATGTATCTACTTCGGCGATGAATAAAGAAACAAGTGAGTTTTTAAGAAGCAAAGGCATAGAAGTAAAATTGCAGCGAAACATAAACATACATAACAAAGGAATGATTGTGGATGGATGTAAAGTTCTTATTTCATCGATCAACTGGGGGGAGAATTCAGTTAGAAACAATAGAGAAATAGGAGTTATAATAGAAAATGAGGATATTGCTGCATATTTCGAGCAGATTTTCTGGTACGACTGGAATTATGAAGTTGGAAAGAAAAAGAATATGCCAGACGAAATTTTCCTGCTGCCCTTATTTACGGCAACCTTTTTAATAATTTATTTATACAGAAAGAGATAAAATGGAAATGGTATCTTGGCTGATAATTGCTGTAATAATCTTTACTTTGGCATATTCATTCATAAAAAAATTTCCTGTTTCGCAGGCAATTGTTATTGCTAACTTCATCATCTTTATTATAACTTTATACCGTTTCCCTTTAGAAGATCTTGCATTTCGTCCATCATATTTATTCAGCTATCAAATATATACTCTATTTACTTCCATGTTTTTACATGGTGATTTTTACCACATTTTTTTCAACATGATAGGCATAATATTCATTGGCTTTCCCCTGGAGAACGAAATAGGTGCAAAGAAATTTGTATTAATTTATTTCATATCTGGTATTTTTGCTGCCATCATATATTCCATAATAGAAGGCGGAAATAATTATCTAATAGGGGCTTCAGGTGCAATTTTTGGCATTCTTGGATGTTTTGCTGCTGCCTATCCATTCAAGAAAATTGCTGTGCCATTATTCATGCCAATCATTCTATTTTTGAGGTTACCTGTTATTGCTGTTGCTTTGCTTTATGCGAGCATAGAAACATTGTATACATTTGCTGGTATAACAGATGGTATAGCCCATTCTGCTCATGTTGGTGGTTTCATTGCCGGTGTTTTTCTTTCTCCTTTAATTAAAATGAAATTTGTTGAGAAAAAGGAAATTAGTCTGGACGATTTTGAGCCGCTTATAACAAATGAGAGGCAGCGTGCCATATTTGAGAAGGCAAAACAGGCAGATGAACCTGAGCTGCGAGATGCATGGCTCTCCTATCTGGCCAAAGATTTGAAATGCCCGAAATGTGGCAGTAGCATAGAAATAAAAGATGGCATAAGATGCAGGAAATGCGGCTACAAGAAATGAACCATGACATATGCCAAGATTGCCCCACCATTTAAATATGGTAATCCCGGCTGAGGGCCTTTAGCTATTAAAAACATTAGAAGCATATAGCCAATTAAGGCTCCACCTAATGTGGCGGCAAATCCAAGCAACCCTTTTTCCAGATATGCTGCAGCAATTAATATGCCGGGTATAATTAAATCGCCGAGCCCCATGTAGACAGCATCCCTTTCCTTTCCGAATTTACTTTTTAAATAGGAAAAAGAGGATTTTTTAGGCACGATCATGAGCAGAGGTAGATTGGAAGAGGTTATTGTTTCTGCAAGTTTCACCATGTGCCTCGTTTTGTATACGGATAGAGCATCATATATGGCTAGAGCAATGAGAAGCAGGAGAATATATTCTATCGAAAGAGAGATTGCAAAAATGGCTGCTATCCCACCAGCGAGAAAAACACCAAAAAAATCTATGACATACCATTCTGGATGCTTTATGAAAAGAATCAACATTGCTATGGAGATTATTAATGCTAGGAAAAAGGAGAAGGAGGCGGAAACAAAATAAAAGAATGCCTGAAATATGGATAGAGAAGCCATAAAGAAGAAAAATAAGATTACATATTTCACCATCTCCTCCTTATATTTTGCCATTATTAGAATAAAGAGAGTGAATACAAGCAGAACAGCAAATAACTGGATTATATTCATTGGATCAGATGGATTTTCAAATGCCTCAAATCCTGCTTCCCTGAATGGCTTTGCTACAAACACTGCTATTAACTGGCTTATAACAAATAGAAAAGCCATTCCGATGGGAGCAATAAATTTCCTCATACTTTTCCCATTATTTCTTTATATCTTTTCTCTATTTCTTTCTTCAAATCATCTGCTATATAGTTGCGTGTAAACGCATCTGCTTTTGCTGCTATCGCAATCTTTGTTGCAAGCAATCGAGCAATCTTACCTCTTTTATTCTTCGGAGCCTTATTTATCATTTCATGCTGGAAAATTACGCCGTGTTTAGGAGGCAGAGAACCATCTTTTATATGTCTGAATAAAGCTTTTTCTGCTCCTAATAGCTGGATAGTTCCTGCTGGTAATGTTGCAAGCTTTTCTATACCTCCAGCATGAGCAATGAGACGGGC
>JAJRYN010000039.1 GCA_024275755.1 archaeon
GCCAGTTTTTCATATCTTCTCATAAACTCTTCTGCAGGTTCTTTATAAAAATGCAGAATTTTTGAATGGTGCATCCCCAGGCAAAGCTCTTCAGGATTCTCGCCTACTCCAAAAATTTCTGTAAAAAGAATGGTGTCATAATCCATTAATTTTTTATCCTTATAAATAACATTATCACCAATTGGCTTCATATATCCAACTTTTTTGTTGGCGAGTTTGGCAATAGCATATGCAGCTACTGTTTTTCCAGATTTTTCATCCAGACCAGATATTATAATATTCTTCATTTTCTCACCTTTATACTCATTCTTGCATCTGCCACTTTTGCACCTTTTTCATATACAATCAGAGGATTTATATCTAACTCCATAATTTCCTCGAATTTTGTTACCAGCAAACCAATTCTGTATATTGTATCAACTATAGCTTCGATATCCTTTCCTTTTTCCCCTCTTACTCCGGCGAGTATTGGATATGACTCTATTTCCCTTATCATCCTCCTTATTTCCTTTTTAGGCAACGGCGCCACTCTAAATGTGACATCCTTCATCACTTCAACATATATGCCTCCCAGTCCAAACATAACGACCTTACCAAAAGAAGGATCTGTAGTGGAGCCAACTATTGTTTCCACTCCCTTGGGCAACATTTTTGTTACTTCAACACCTCTTATTCTTGCTTTTGGCACATTTCTTTTACAGCTTTCTATTATTGCTTCATATGCTTCAGCTGCTTCCTTTTCATTTTCAATGTTTAATACTACTCCGCCCACATCTGTCTTATGGATGATGTCTTCGGAAATTACCTTCATTACAATAGGATACCCTATTTTATTTGCTGCCTCAATAGCTTCTTCTATATTTTTAGCCACATAAAACTCAGGCACATCCACGCCAGCTGCTTTCAAAATTTCCTTTGCTTCATTGCTCAGCAGTTTTCTCCTCTTTTCCTTTAATGCCTTTTCTATCACTTGCTTTATTTTATCCTCATCCATTTTAACTTCTTCCATTTTTCCTTCGTCCTTTCTTTCATTTACCTTGTATAAAGCGTATAATGATGAAACAGCATCCTCCACATCACTAAATGCTGGTAATCCCTCCTTTTTCAATGCCGTGATTATTGAAGTTGCTCCCTCTCCCCCAAAAATTGTGTATAAAGCGGGCTTATTCCTGTATTTTTTATGGACTTCAACGAGTGCATTTTTTATTTCTTCAATTTCAGCATCACCTCTATCACAATATAAGGCAAGTATGGCATGTATGCTTTTTTCTTTAAATGCTCTTTCCAATGCCACCTTATATTCTTTGCCTCCAGCCTGTCCGGTAATATCAACTGGATTTTTATACGAGCCAAATTCTGGCATGACATCCTGAAAAGTTTTCTTCAATACCTCCATATCATCCAATAGATGTAGCCCATACTTTTCGCAGGCATCGGCGGCAATAACGCCCAATCCTCCACCATTTGTAACAATAACAACATTCTTTCCTTTCGGTGGCGGAGATAAAGCGACAGTTGTAACCCAATTCAGTCCGTCTTCCAGGCTCTCCGCCCTTAATATGCCCACCTGTCTGAATGCTGCATCAAATATTGCATCGCTTCCTGCTAAAGAACCTGTATGGCTTGCCACTGCTCTTGCTCCTGCTTTGCTTCTGCCAGCTTTTAAAACAATTATGGATTTTCCAGGTGGCCTTTTTCTTATTATGTCCAGAAAATCTCTTCCATTTTCCAGTCCTTCTATGTAAAGGAATACAACCTTCGTTATTTCATCCTCAAATAAGTAGGATAAGATTTCTACTTCTGTCAAATCTGCTTTATTTCCTATGGATACTATGGCGGAAAGACCCATGTTTTCTTCAGCTGCTTTCCCAATCATAGCTATGCCCAAGGCCCCAGATTGAGACACCACAGCAACATTCCCAGCTTTAATTTTTGATGGACCAAAAGTAGCATTTATTGGTGGCTTGGCAGAATAGATTCCAAAAACATTTGGGCCCAGGACCCGACTCCCATATTTTTTTGCTGTTTCAACTATCTTCTTTTCTCCTTCAATATTTCCAACTTCTGAAAAGCCCGAGGTAATAACAATGATGAATTTTGCTTTTTTGGCAACATCATCTATTATTTCAACTGCCACTTTTGCAGGAACAACAATTATTGCGACATCTATTTCGTCATCAATCTCAAAAATGCTTTTATAAACCTTAAGTCCCAAAATTTCTCCACCTTTTGGGTTTATTGGATATATTCTGCCTTTATAACCAGATTCAAGTATATTCTTAACAACTGTATGTCCTATTTTTCCTTCATGATGGGATGCTCCTACAATAGCCACGCTTTCAGGATTAAATAATGGTTCGAGATAATGCACAAATGAAATATCTCAGCATATTATAATATTTTGGAAAATTTTTCGACATGAAAAATGAATGGAAAGGTTGTGTTGATGTTTGCTATTCCTGAATAGTTAAGCATTCGCCTATTTGCACCCTAAATTATTCCACTTTCTTTATCTTTTTCAAAAATTCATGAGCCTTTCTCAGCACATTCCTGTCATTTTCATATGTTATTTTTTTCAGAGCATCTTCATAGCTTAACCATTCATATGCTGTATGCTCATGAGATAACTTAACATCAAATGTATTGCTTTCAGCAAGAAGATATATCACTTCCTTGTATATTGTCTTGCCCCCCTTTTTGTAAAAATAACTGATTTTTTCTTTGAAGCCCTCGATAACTTTCAAATTTTCCTTTTTCAATCCTGCTTCCTCCTCTGCCTCCCTGAAAAAAGTTTCTTCCAGACTCTCTCCCTTTTCAATATTTCCCTTAACAAATCCCCAGTGCCCC
>JAJRYN010000040.1 GCA_024275755.1 archaeon
CCTCTCTACTTATTCCTTTTCTTTCTCGTGCCTCTTTGATTTTTCTCCCCCAATTCGGTACCAACTCCTGTTTCATTTCCTCGAAAACATCTTTTGAATATGGCAAGGGTTTTTTCTTCAGTTTTGCTGCTGCCACAGGCGCACCATGTTGTTTTTTCTCTGGCAAAATAATGCCATATCTGGCGCAATCCGGACACACCATCATTTCAACACCTTCAACAAGCGCTCTTTTGAGTTTTGCCTCCTTCCCACAAATCTCACATCTCATTAATATGCAATACTTTATACAATAAGAATTTTTGCAAATTGCTTGACTTAAAAATGAAGGGAGTATTTCTTGTCTCAAAATAACTTATTCCTGAAATTTTTATAGGCAATATCAATATAAACTTATGAAATTGAGGAAACTGTTCATTTTCTGCACCGTCTTTCTCCTTTTAGCCATTTCATTTCAAAATATTGGTGGGAAAAACGAAGAAATAGCAGAGATAGTTTTAATTACTGGTTTTGAACCTTTTAACGGATATGAGGTAAATCCTTCAGAACTTATAGCAGAAGAATTAAATGACACAGACATAAAAAATGCAACCATAGTTGGCATTGTCCTGCCGGTAGATTATGATATGGCAAAGGAAGCAATCATGAATGCCATTGAAAAATACAATCCTTCCATCATTATCAGTCTCGGACTTGCTTATTATAGAAGAATGATTTGCATTGAAAAGGTTGCACTCAATTTTAGAAGCATTTACATGAACAATAAATGGGCCGGTATTGAAAAAATAAATGCAACAGCTCCTCTTTTCATTCTTTCTCCCCTTCCAGCATTCAAAATAACAGAGGAAATTAGAAAGGAAGGTATTCCTGCTAGACAATCTTTTTTTGCTGGCACCTATCTTTGTAATTACATCTTTTTCGTCACTCTGCATTATATTAGAGAAAATAATCTTTCAATAAAAGCAGGGTTTATTCATGTTCCACCTCTGGATGAGCAAGCAAAACATGGAATGAGGCTAGATGAAATGGTGGAAGCAGTCAGAATAGCTGTAGAAGTAAGTATGGAAGGATAGAATAAATATAAATATTGAAAAGATTTAGTCCATATGCATCAACGGAAAATGCGCAGAATGTTCTGCATCGCTATTCTAATGCTCTTTTTATTTCCTGCCTATAGTTTAGAAATCACAGATAAGAAAAATGCTTCTCAAGATCTGGATCCTCTCGTAGATATACACATTTTTGTAATGGTAAAGAGAATAAGAATGATAGATTGTGAAAAGAATGCCTCCTTTTTTGTTAAAGTAAAAATTAATGAGTTAACAAACACAAGCCAAGTATGGGAAAATGTGATGGATATAGAACCTGAATGGCTAGCTATACAGGATGTGCCAGATGATGTGACAAATGTTACCATACAAATTGAATTATGGAAGAAAGAGGGAGGAAATGAAGTTCAATGCGACATAAGTGGAGAAGATGAAAAAAGTTTAACCCTAATTTACAGCATTAAAAGAGGAGATTGGACGGGAGATGATTTTCGTGGCGACATAGATGGATATGGCCATGCAAATGGCGTAATGGACGGAGTGTGCAATGAAAATGATTGTGAGATTTGGTTTAGTATCACTCAAAATGATTACGATAACGATGGCCTGACTTACTGGGAGGAATCTTTTGTTTATGGAACAAATCCAATGCTTAGTGATTATGGAAAAGATTATGATGATGACGGCGTGCCAATAGAATGGGAGGATTACTGGGGTTATGATCCTTTCAAAAAAGAAGAGCATTCCACCCTTGATCCAGATAATGATGGCCTTTATAACACACAGGAATGGTTAACAAGCCAGTGGCTTTCTGATCCATTCCATAAAGATATTTTTGTAGAGGTAGACTGGATGGAAGGAAAAAATATTTTCACAAAGCCATATAAAATGCCTTTCCTTTCGAAAGAATATCTTTTCTCTGCTTTTTCAAAACATAATATAACACTTCATATAGATGATGGCTGCATGGGTGGCGGAGAACAAATACCATATTCATACGAGCCAAATTTACGCAGCATTTATGTTAATTACTTTCTGCACGGGATAAAAAACAGATGGAGGTATGGCATATTTCATTATGCCATTTTGTGTGGCGTAAATCCGTGGAAAAAGAATATCGCAGGATTTAATTTCCAGCAAGATGCATTTGTTGTATGCATTGGAACAATCCGCACATATCGTATTTTTAAATCGAGTCGCGTCACAGCAACAGCAAGCCTTTTCATGCATGAACTGGGTCATAATCTGGGACTGTTTTCAAGTGATTTTCCTGGAATAGATAATGAAAGCTGCAATTATCCATGGCGTAAGGGATGGTGGGTATATGCTGATTATAAGAGTTGTATGAATTATAGATATGCATGGCATCTGGTTGATTACTCAAATGGCACTCATGGAGAAATAGATTACGATGATTGGGGTAATTTGAATTTCTATCATTTTAAGGAATAATTCATATCATAAACCTGATGCATCACACTTATGAAATTCATATTTAATTTTACCATCCAACTTACATATCCCAAAATATATATTATTATAGGGTATGGGATCTTTCTTCCATTCTCCACATTCTCTACATTCCCTCATTTATAATAAAATGGATAGTGATATTTAAATTTTCATAATTACAATATGTAAAATTTTCATTACAATGTATTTTTTGTATGAAAAAGAAAAGATTCTTAAATAAATATTCTTAAAGAAATGGAGCAAAATGATAGCATTAATATCTTTGCTAATGGTCGTATTGATTTCAATAATAATAGTCAGGATCGGAGCAGTTGCACTTGAAATGACTGGATTATCAAGAGAGATGGCAACTTTTCAGGCTCAATCAGCTTTTTCTGGCACCGGTTTCACCACCTCAGAATCAGAATATGTTGTTTCTCATCCTGTAAGGAGAAGGATTATTAGAATACTCATATTTGTTGGAAATGCAGGAATAGCTTCTGCAATGGCTACTCTTGTGTTGACTTTTGTTGGGCAAACTAGAGAAGAGGCAACAATGAGAGCAATGTGGCTCGTCATTGGCTTATTCATAATATATCTTTTTGCTCGTTCCAAAATGGTGGACAGAGGAATGAGATGGCTCATTAAGAGGGCTCTGGAAAGATTTACCAGTTTAAAAATTTACGATTATGAACAGATTTTGGGACTAAGCAAAGGATATTCGATAGGAGAATTTACAATCAAGGAAAGAAGCTGGCTGGAAAATAAGACATTAAGAGAGCTAAAATTAGATGAAGAAGGCGTTATAGTTCTTGCGATATACAGAAAAATAGGGGACAAAGAACAGTTTATAGGCGCCCCCAATGGAGACACAATGA
This sequence comes from archaeon, assembly GCA_024275755.1. Taxonomy (GTDB): domain Archaea; phylum Thermoplasmatota; class E2; order UBA202; family JdFR-43; genus JdFR-43. The sequence continues at coordinate 3,377 of JAJRYN010000040.1, forward strand.
TAATAAGAGGAGATACACTGATTTGCTACGGACCAGAAGATGCAATAAAGAATCTTTCTCAAAGATTAAAAGGAAAGAGAGGAGATATACAGCATGAAAAGGCAGTAGAAGAAGAAAAAATAAGAAAAGAAAAAGAAGAAAAAGAATTAAGAGAACTAGAAGAAGAAAGTAAAAAGAAAGAAAAAAATGGTGAATGATTTAGTATCCTCCGATTTTCAGGCTTGGGTCTCCTAGTAAAACAAAGCTTTGTATGGTGTGCAAATGCCATCTTTCATATGGTATTTTGAAATGTTCCACATATCTGCTTACAGCATATTCCCAGCACTCGCCTAAATATTCTTTTCCCTCCACACCATATGCCTTGAATAAACCAAGCTGCATATATCCATAACCAGATTCTACACAATCAGGCTCGTTTATGCCATCTCCGTCCAAATCTCCAGATTCTCCAGGTGTTCC
>JAJRYN010000041.1 GCA_024275755.1 archaeon
CATATCCCTTTCTTTTCAATACAGCCAAAGCTCTTAGCACGCCTGGATAACCTCCAATGAACTTTGGTTTGAATGAATCAATTTTTTCAATTAATTTTTCTACATCTTCGCCAACATGAAGGATTTGCATATTCTTAAATTTAAAAGGCAATCCTTTAACCAGATAAGCCTCTTCTATGGCGCGTGGCGTCAAATCTGCTATTATTGTCATTCTGTCCCGCCAGCTTATCTCATATTCCTTAATCTCTCTAACGAATGCCATCAATGCCTTAACTATTGTATAAAAATCAGTATATACGGAAACTGGCTGCCCCGTTGAGCCGGAGGTGCTGACAATATGCGCCTTTTTAACATTGAAGCCCTCAGGCACTATGCCATTGGGAAAATGTTTTCTCAAGTCCTGTTTTGTTAAAATTGGCAGTTTTTCAATATTGTCTAATGTAATTTTATTCACGTCTATGCCTTTATATTTTTCTTTATACAATGGAGTTTTCATTGCGAGTTTCAGAACTTTTCTGAAACATTTCTGCCTGTATTTCTCAATCTTTTCTTCATCATATTCCCGTAATCTATCTATGTCTCTGAGATAATATTTCACAACTTTTGCAAGAGTGATGGGATTGAGGAAAGGATTCATTGAATGGATGAATAGAAAAGCTTTTTATATTTTTTGCTCAGAAAACCTTTTCTACCTCTAATGAGAAATCTTTGCTTTTCACAGAATGAGTGAGCCACCCTAGAGAAATGCGGTCTGCAAAGGTATAGTTTGCAATGTTTTCAGGTGTGATTCCACCAGAAACTTCTATCTTGACCTCTGGATTTATTTCCTTGGCTTTGGTTGCTGCAAGTTTTGCTTTTGCTGGTGGCATGTTATCCAGCATTATTACATCTGCGCCTTCCTCTGCTGCTATCACAGCATCTTCAACGCTTTCCACTTCTACTTCTACCTCCACTCCAAGTTTCTTTGCTTTTCTTATTGCCTCCCTTAGAGAGATGCAGGCCAGATGATTGTCTTTAATCAATACACCATCATACAGCCCCATGCGATGAGGATATCCTCCTCCAATTTTAACTGCCTTTTTTTCATATTTTCTGAAACCAGGCGTTGTTTTTCTTGTAGCTGCTATGGTTACATTTGGATTCTTTTTTCTGCACATCTTTGTGAGTTCATGAGTTAAAGTTGCAATTCCACTCATCCTGCATATGAAATTTAAAGCCAGTCTTTCTCCAGCCAGAATGTTCTTCATTTTTCCTTTTATCTCCATTATTTTTTCTCCAGCCTTGACTTCTTCACCGTCTTTCTTTATTAAACTAACTCCGCAACCCAGCCGCTTGAAAACTTCTCTGGCTTCCTCTGCTCCAGCAAGGATACAATTTTCATTTGCCTTTATGTATGCTATTCCTTCTTCGTCCTTAAGAAGTGCCTCTGATGTTATATCTCCCTTTTCGTCTAGATCCTCTTTAAGGAATAAATCTATGTCATCCATCACTGCTTAATAAAATGATATATTTATAGGTTTACTAGTCTTTAAATATACCAGCGATTAAGGACTGCAGTAACTGTTCCAACTAAAAACATTTCTGCATGCAGTTCTTTCTCTACTTTTGTGCCTTGATCAATGTATGAAATCTTTGCAGTCACCGTTATCCACCCAAACCCAAATATTGGAACAACAAGATATCCATAGCTGTACGGCGTTATTTCCTGTATAAATCGAATGCCTTCCAGAACTTTAAATACGAAAAATCCAAAAATACAAATAGTATCCAAAGAAACATTGTATATTGAATAATTTTCCCGGTTTAAAATCATTATTCTTATTCCATATCCATCTGTAAATTCTGCTCTAATGCCATCGAGATTTTTTCCACTAGCCTTCTGTACATCTGCTGGAGTGTTTATCGCTAATATCAATAAAATTATTCCAGCAACAAACAATTTTCTCATTTTCTCCCTGTTTTATATAAATTACAAATTTATGAAATTTACGTAAAAATGAAAATATATAAATATTTGTAATTATTTTTTATTTAAAATTAAGGAGGTAAACACAACGAAGGAGGGATTTGTGGACAAAGTGGAAAAAGTGTGCCGGAGAATTAGATTTTATTATAACCAGGGTGATGCAGTTGAGTGATAAAATTCTTATTGTAGATGATGAACCAGATGTGCATGATTTATTAAAAGCATATCTCGGCAGAATAGAAGGCGTTGACATATTAAGTGCATATTCTGGAGAAGAAGGAGTGAAATTGTATAAAGAGTTGCATGAAAAAGGAGAAACTCCTGCCCTGGTTATTATGGATTTGAACTTATCAGGAAAGGAAGATATTGAACTTATAGATTTGCATAAGGATGGGATGGATGAGAAACTGGACGGTGTGAGGGCTACAGAACAAATTCTGAAAATAGACCCTAAAGCAAATATATGGGGTTATACAGCATGGTTTGATACAGACTGGGCAGAAAAGTTAAAGGAGGCGGGAGTCAAAAAAATCGTGGAAAGACCTGTATCTTTCCAAAAATTTGTAGATATGGTAAGGAAATTTTTGCAGAAATAACTTAGCTGCCCATTTCGAACTCATGCTCCCTCATTCTCTCCGGGTTATTAATCAATTCTTTCAAATTCATTCTTAAAATTTCAATTAGTTCCTCCATATTCATGTCCACTTTTCTCTTTCTTCCTATGGGGTTACAGAAAGATATTATCTCCTTATAAAGGAACGGATGCGACATACCTATTTCCTCTATCCTTTCCATTGCTTGCCTCGCCAATGTATCAAGTTCAATTAATTTTTGTGCAATGTTTTTCCTGTATTCATATGCCTCACTTATTGTTTCCTCACGAAATGCATCCACTCTTCTTGCCATCGATTCATATGCTGAACCGAAGAATTTTGGTTGCATCTCATACGCCAAGCCTAGAGTTACAAAGTATGGATATTCAATTGCATCCAGCACTTCTGTATCATTTTCCTTAATGTCTGGTTTCTCATTGAGTATAATTCTGTATACGTTTAAAGCGACATAACACTTCTCTTTCAAAGACATTGTCTTTTCAATATTCAATTCCATTAACTCATTTGCGTATTTTTCAGGAATGAGTATGCATGGCAACTCTTTTATTCCTATCTGTTGTGCAGCCAGAAATCTATGCTGTCCGTCTATTATTGTATATTTCTCTTCTTCTTCCTTTTTTACTATAACAAGAGGCGTGACAAAACCTATTTTTCTTATAGATTCCATAAGCCTCCTTATATGATAATCTGATGGCTTCCTCTGTATTTCTATAACTTTTAGCATTTCAACTGGCACAATCATTATCTGCTGGGAATACTTATGCAATGGCTCTGTAATCTCCCCTAGCTTTTTTGCCTCCATTTCCATCCCCTGTCAATTTATATAGTTCCTAATAAAAATTTTTCTGCAAAATTTAAATTATTTAAGCAAGCGTAATTAGTCTGTCATGCTGAAATTATCTATAGGCAAACGAAAAATTTATAAATACCACATGATTATGAGATTCCCTAGGAGTGAAAACATCTCAATGAAACATGCCCCTAAGAAAATGGATGAGTTAAGGCAAAAGGTTGAGGAGTTGGAGTTATTTCAAACCATATTCGATAATGCAATGGATGGAATTCTTGTATTGGATATCGAAACAAAAAAGTTTTATCTTGGGAATAAAAAAGCATGTAAAGCACTCGGTTATACCCCTGAAGAACTAACAAAACTAGGAATAGAAGATATTCATCCAAAAGAAGAACTTAAACACATTGAAGAAGTGCTTGAAAGAATAGTTAAAGGAGAATCTACATTAGCAAGGGATTTGCCAGTAAAGAGAAAGGATGGCAGCATATTCTATGCTGACATTTATTACATTCCAGTTGAAATGGCAGGAAAAATATATATGAAAAGCATCCTGAGAGACGTTACAGAAAGAAAGGAAGTAGAAAGGGCTCTGGAAAAAGAAAAGGAGAAGGCACAAAAATATCTTGATATAGTAGAAGTTATAATTATGGCTCTGGACATCAATGGAAACATTACGCTAATCAATAATAAAGGTTGTGAAATTCTGGGATATAAAAAGGAGGAAATAATAGGTAAAAATTGGTTCGATACTTTTCTTCCTGAAGAGGTTAGAGAAGAGTTGAAAAAAGTTTTTAAAAAATTGATGAAGGGAGATGTTGATGCTGTCGAGCGTTACGAAAATCCTATTCTGACAAAAAGTGGGGAAGAACGAATCATTGAATGGCGCAACAGCATTTTAAGAGATGAAGAGGGTAATATTATTGGTGTGCTCAGTTCTGGACTGGATATTACAGAGCGAAAAAAGATGGAAGAAGCATTGAAAGAGACTTTACAAAATGAGAGAGAATTTAAATTAAAAACCGCCCATTACTTTTTCAACCCTATTGCAATCGCAAAAGGCTATCTCGAACTTGCTATTGAGGAAGGAGGCGAGAAAGAAAAGATAAGGAAAGCAATTATCGCCATAAATAGGGTGGAAAAAGTAGTTAAAAATGTTACACAAAGGGGGGAAGTAGTTGAATAAAAAAATATTGATTATAGATGATGAGCCCGACATGCACGAATTGCTAAAGGTACATCTTAACAAGATCGATGGCGCTGAAATATTAAGTGCATACTCTGCAGAAGAAGGAGTAAAGAAATATAAGGAATTATATGAAAAAGGGGAAGCGCCTGCCTTGGTCATTATGGATTTAAATTTGTCTGGAAAAGAAGAGAGCATATATGATGAGATGCCCGAAGAAATGGATGGAGTGGTAGCAACAAGAGAAATTTTGGAAATAGATCCCTCAGCTATAATATGGGGCTACACAGCATGGTTTGGCACGAAATGGGCAGAAAAATTGAAAGAGGCTGGAGTTAAAAGGGTTGTTGGCAGACCACTGCCATTCAAAGATTTTGCAGAGATGGTTGAAGATTTTTTGCAGAAGTAAATTTATGTTAAAGCATACACAAGAATGTAAACTCCTGCAATTATGACTATTGCTCCTCCTATCCTTTCTACATATTTCAAGAGGTTTTTTGCTTTATCCAGAATAACGTCTTTAGCCATTGAAACTGCTAGAGTCACCCCAACAATAAATATGGCAATTCCAACTGCATATATGAAAGAGAGGAGTAGACCATAAAAAAAGTTGAAGGAAGAAAATGCTCTTAGCATAATACTTATGAAAATTGGTGCTGTGCATCCAAGGGCTGCTAAAGCATACAAAATACCATATATGAATAAGCCGGTGTATCCTTCTTTTTTTGATGCCTGTACGGGAACGGAAAATTTTATCGTTTTTCCCAGCAACATGGATATGCCTAAAAAGATAATTATTACTGCGACAACTATTTCAATATTTTGTGTGTTTTCCTTTATCGCTCCTCCAATTTCTTCTCCAGCAAAAGAAATTACGCTTCCTATTATAAGGAGTATGGAAACAGCTCCTGCTGCACATATCAGTCCGCCAAGAAGTCCATTTTTTATGCCTTCCTTTTTGCTTGCAAGATAATATGAAATGTAAGCCGGCAACATTGGAAAAGCACATGGCGAAAAGAAAGCGATTACGCCTGCAATAAATGAAAATACGAAGTCTTCGAACATTTTCATCCCTTGATTATACTGAGTAGTTTTTCTTTTTCTGTTACGCCCGAGTGAGAGTATAGTATTTTTCCGTCCTTTCCAATAACTACAATTTTTGGTATCGCAACAACATTGTATTTTGCTGCTACTTTTTCTTCTGCAGTATCTCTTGCAAAAATCCATGTCGCATTATATTTCTCCATGAAGCTCTTGATTTGCTGGATACTTTCGCTTAAATCAATATCTATTGATATAATGACTGTGTCATTTCCAATTTCTTTTGATAAAGATACCAATTCTTCCATTTGCTTTTCGCATGGAGTGCACCAAGTGGCCATAAAATCTAGGATAACGATTTTTCCTTTAAAATCATGCAATGAAAAGCTATTTCCATCCACATCCTTTAATGTAAAATCAGGGGCATTCTCAATGCTTTGGAGGCAACCCGAAAATAAAAACAATACCATTATTCCAGATATTTTAAATATGGATTTCATTAATAAGGGGAATATTACGGCGTATTTATCTTTTTTTATAAATTTAACAATAGTTAAATTTTAATATATGCTATCCTTTTTGATTTGGTGAAAAAATGAAAAGGTTGTTGCCGATATTTATTGCCATAATGCTGGCGCTTGCTTTGCCAGCAGAAATAAAGGCAAATAACAACAATAATAATCCTCCATCAAAGCCAACATTACAAGGACCAACAGAAGGAGAGGCAGGAAAAAGTTATACTTATACTGCAACATCTACAGATCCAGATGGAGATAAGATATATTATTGCTTTGACTGGGGAGATGGAAATGAATTTTGTACGGATATGGTGAACTCTGGGCAAAGCGTGCAAGCATCTCATACATGGCAGGAAAAAGGAACATATGTGATAACAGTAACAGCAACAGATGAGCATGGTGCTAAAAGTGAGCCAGCTACTTTGCAAGTAAAGATGCCTTTGGTGATTAATGCTGGCTATACAGGCAGGCTTAGAATATATATAGTCGAGCCTACTTCCAGCTGGAATAATTATGACGGCAAACCATATGGTTTTGGTTTCCTAGATTTTGCGTACAATGATAAAATAAATGTGGGTTATATGGAAACTGAGCATATCAATGTTGAATGGGATGCTGCGGCAGCTGGCTATGGAGATGTAAAGGAGGACAATATAATGGCGCTTGCCGCTGTTCTCAATCCAACGCCTCATGAAGGAAAAGCAAACCCTCCATTTGGCAATCCATTTGATGCATATTATGTCGATGCTTGTGCGGCTGCTATGCCGGGCGAAGAAGGCGTAAATGATAGAGTAAATGCCACCCACACTGTTCTGATTGAAACCGGAACAGCAACATGGTGTCCTTATTGCCCCATAATGGATGAAGCATTGAAGAATATATATGAAAAGGGAGAATATCCGTTCTATATAGTCGCCCTAATTGCAGATAAAAACAGCAAGGCATATGATAGAGTGATAAATGATTACAACTTATATGGATATCCAACAGCATTTATAGATGGTGGCAGGAAAGTTATTGTAGGTGGAGTAAGCAACGAATTCACTTATACAAATGCCATCTCCTATTGCATGCAGCAGGATGTTCATGATTTGGATTTGAGAATAAAATGCGATTGGCAGAATGGAAAATTGAAGATAAATGTGACGATAACCAATCTTGAATCTGGGGATGCCTCACCACCAGAAATTGAGATCGAGAAGCCAAAAGAGAATTATCTGTACATTTTTGATAAAGAAATAATTCCATTGCCATTAAAGACAACCATTGTAATAGGAAAAATAACCATCAAAGTAAATGCCATTGATGATTCAGGCGTGGATTATGTATTATTTATGGCGTGCAACGAATTGCTGTATAATGATACAGAAGAGCCATATGAATATGTATATGATGGAAGTTTTGGATGGCATACTATAAGCGTAGTGGCATATGATATATTTGGAAATTATGCAATAGAAGATAGAAATATATATGTGATAAATATATGAGAAGGAGGTGAAAAAATGAAAAGGTTGTTGCCGATATTTATTGCCATAATGCTGGCGCTTGCTTTGCCAGCAGAAATAAAGGCAAATAACAACAATAATAATCCTCCATCAAAGCCAACATTACAAGGACCAACAGA
>JAJRYN010000042.1 GCA_024275755.1 archaeon
GCAACAAAAGCATGGGAGAACAGTCAGGAAGCTGTGGTTGTGGTGGATGGAAGCAATGTTGTTGATGATGTAACAGAAGTAATATCAAAGGATGCAACGCTCAATATACAGAAGAAGGTTACTCAGGTAATGGCAAATAGCGATAAATGGAAGGAATTTGAAGGCAATACAATATATCCAATGCTTATCGGCAAGAAGTGGGGCGTTATTCATATTGACACACAGGCTCATGTAGATACTTTTCTGATTTGTCCAAATTACATGGAGGGTGCTACTGACTGGTGGCCTTATGATCATAATAGAGATGACATATGGCATCCAATAATATTGCCAGGCCCATATGCTGTCGGTATAGGAAGACAGGGAGACTTCCCAGTAATAATAACACTGTATTCATGTGATCGCTATAAAGTCCCAATAACCAATTATGATTCTTCACTGAAAGTAACAATTGAAACTGATGAGCCCAGCTATCTGTGGGCTTACTTAGTTGATTCTCGCGGCAACATAATTGCACCAGACATACCATCATGGTGTGGAGCGGAAGTTCCTCCATACAAGATAATGCCGGGAAATGTCAGTCAAGGAAATGAGGAGGAATTTGATCATCTATATGTAGAGCCACATACAACCTTCACCTTTGAGGCACATCATCTGAGGCCAGATAAATACACAGTAATAGTTGTTCCAAGAGAGGACATGAGTGGAAGCATTAATTATCATATATCAGTAGAAGTGAGAGAATACAATCCAGATCGTCTCAATTATGGATTATCTGCAGCAAATGGTGCGGTAATAGCTTCAATGAAACACATTCCATTGTTGTATGCAAATGAGGATGGGGTGCCAGACGAGACATTGAGTGCATTGAGTAAATTAGGAGTGAACAAGGTAATATTCGTTGATCTTGCAAACAATGATGCTGTCGCAAATGAACTTGCTGCAAACTATAATGTTGAGAGAATAACAACAATGAAAGAGGTGATAAGTAAAATCGATGAGCTGAGCGATGAGAATTACATAACAATAACATCATTTGCTACCGGAGAAGGCTACTTTGCTCCTGCTGCTTATCTGGCTGCATATCATGGCTCGCCAGTAGTAAGAATAGGAGAGATGAAGGATGCAGCCCACTGGGCTGATGCTATAGCGACATATGATGAATATCTTGGCGATTATTATCATGGATGTCGTTCAACAGGACATATGGCTAAGGCGAGAAAACCAATAATTGATTACATTAAAGAAGGAGAGCTACCGCCTCTAGGCTGTGACCAGCATTTAAGATGGTTCAAGAATACAGCAGAACCGTTTAAGCAATACATTGAAAGTATGGGATTAAACAGAGAAGGAAGAGAACATGTTGGAATAGTTGCACCTCGTATCGACATAAGAATGCCATTTATACGTGCCATAACAGGAAACGAATCAACTGCTGGCCAGTTTATTGGTATAACACCAGCAGAAATGGTTGCTTATGTTACAAGAAGCGTGTTATATCCGGCGATAATCTTCGCAAATCCACACAAGGAATACACAACTTCCACACTCATGAATTTTGCCGATGGAACACCAATAACATTAAATAATGGAGAGCGCCTCAATGCATATAATGCAAGATACATAAAGGATTACTTCTCAAGATATGGAAGGGAGTATCGTGGACACTGCATATGGGATAACACTCTTTATGAGTTCAATAACGGCATATCAGCATACTATTATGTAGGCCACGGAACAGGAGGTTCTGGTGTTTCACAACATCCAAAGTGGGGTGGCATACGCCAGGATGGATGGCATGGTTATGAATACTGGCATGGCGATACACCTCGTAGCCCAGGAGGAGCATGGTATGACCCAGAGCCGCCATCACAATACGACATAATACATTTCAAGTGGTGCGACCAGCTATGGGAAAATATGCACAGCACATGGGTGCATTTCAGCTCATGTACAACAGCATGGCACTTTGGCCCAGACATATACTTTGAGCATGGAGCTGTTGCATATTATGGTAACTGTGGAAGTGGATTCCTTGGTTACAATGATTTATGGGATCAGATTATAGAAGGAAGAATAATGATTGAAGGATACACCATTGGAGATGGAGTATCGATGGATCTATGGAAGTTTGACAGAGATTTCACAACTCTGGACCCAACAAGCATATATGGAACAATTTCACTGACACTGCTTTCATTGACAGTATTGTATGGAGATCCAGCATTGATAATATACAGCCCAGCACATTGGGTAGAGCCAACGCCAGTTGACTCGCCACTCTAAACCCCTTTTCCCTTCTTTTTAAATTTTTTGCATTAGTTTTTTAAAGCGGCGTAATTGAAATGGAATGCATGAATCGCTGACAAGATTTATTTACTGGCATTGCATTATGTATTAGATTTTTGGGGGAGGAAAAATATGATGAAAGATATATTCCACGGGCTCGTATCCGCAGATAGCATATTCAAAAATAAAGAGGTGCTTCGTCCCTCATATGTGCCAGACATACTGCCACATAGAGAGAAGCAGATAAAAGAGCTGGCTGCAATTCTGGCTCCTGCTTTGAGAGGAGAAACACCTTCAAATGTATTTATTTATGGGAAAACCGGCACTGGCAAGACGGCTGTTGCAAAATTTATTGGAAAGCAGCTGGTAGAAAAAGGTAAACAACTCAAGGTGAATACAAATTTTGTTTACATAAATTGTGAGATTGTGGATACACAATATAGAGTTTTGCAGAATGTTGCCAACCATTTTATCAAGGTGTGGGAAGATAGAGTGCCATTTACAGGATGGCCAACAGATGAAGTATATAGCAGACTTGTAAATGCAATAGAACGAACAAAAGGTGTGGCAGTTATTGTACTGGATGAGGTTGATAAACTCAAAGGAGATGAAGTTCTTTATAATTTATCCCGCCTCAATTATGATTTAGATAGAGCAAGAACATCGATAATTGGTATATCCAATGATTTAAAATTCACAGAATTTCTTGATCCAAGGGTAAAATCTTCTTTGGGGGAGGAAAATCTTGTATTTCCCCCATACTCAGCAGATGAACTATGTGACATACTCGGGGAAAGGGCAAAAATTGCTTTTGAAGATGGAACACTGGAAGAGAATGTAATTCCACTATGTGCAGCTCTGGCGGCGCAGGAACATGGAGATGCAAGAAGAGCTTTAGACTTGCTACGTGTTTCAGCGGAAATTGCAGAGAGAAATGGAGAAAAAAAAGTTACAGAAAAGCACGTTAGAATGGCGGAAAATAAGATTGAGCTTGATAGAGTAAAAGAAATAGTTCGCACATTGCCCATACAATCAAAAATAGTTCTAATGGCGGTTATAATTGGAGAAGAAAATTATGAAGGACTCACAACAGGGGAAGTATATAATATTTATAAAGATCTCTGCAAAATAGGGGGAGTAAATATCTTAACTCAAAGAAGAGTAGCAGACTTGATCTCTGAGCTTGACATGCTAGGCATAATCAATGCGAGAGTTGTATCAAAAGGAAGATATGGAAGAACAAGAGAAATAGAGATTTCCGCTCCAATGAAAATAAAAGAAGTACTTGAGAAAGATGAGGCAATGCCCAATTTGAAAAATTACAAGCCACCTTTACAGTCCAAGCTTCTTTGATTTCCATTTCTTGTAGAAGTTATATGCATCCCAGCCTGTTGGTACACCAATTAATATAAGTAAGGAAATGCCCAGGCAAATCCATTCATCTTTTGGGGCAACGGCTTTTCCTATCTTTACCGCATCCTCTCCAGTATACCCCATGCCATTGCCAAATATCATTAGCTTAATGAGGCCAAACCATGGTAATTCCCCTCTTGCCTTCCCTATTATCCAATCTGGCTTAACAGGCTGTTCACATATACCTCCATTTGGAATCTGGTCAGGATACTCATTATTATCTCCTTTTGTTATAAACCCGCTATTTTTTGGTTTGTAGTTGCTTAAATGCAATTCTGGAATTGTTATGGATGGAGCATTATAGATTCCATATTCCTCTACAGTATATGTCCCATTTGGATTTTTTTCAACCCAGCAAATTGCCCGGTGAATGATTGGCACTCTGTCCTTGTTTCCCATAGGGTAATATATTATGACGTCTCCATAATCACCATAAGTGCGATGCCTTGTTGTAGGATTATCTGATGGTCCTCTCGTTATTACATCATCTTTTCCCCTAATCCTTTTGACAAGCACTAGATCTCCAGGATCTATAGTTCCTATTCTGCCAAATGGCGCATTCTCATGCATCATTGAGCCAGATGTTACAACAACCATCGGAGAGTGTGGAAATTGTCCGGTGTATCCCCATAGAGCTGCAAGTATAATACCAACTATCCCCACAGATACAAGTACGTCTCTTATCAGGAGGAGCGTTTTTTCCCTTATTTCCATTGCACCCCTAATCTTCTCACCTTTATATTACTTTCTTCCAGAATTTTTTGTGAAAGTTCATCAGGATAAAAATGAAGATAAACAACTTCTTTTATTTCCGCATTCACTATCATTTTGGAGCACACACTGCACGGAAAATGGGTTGTATAAATTGTAGCACCTTTTATCGGCACACCAAAAACAGCAGCCTGTATTATTGCATTTTGTTCTGCGTGCAGCCCCCGGCATAACTCATGTCTTTGTCCTTCAGGCACATTCAGCTGTTCTCTTACACATCCAACTTCTTCGCAATGCTTGAAACCTTTTGGTGCGCCGTTATAGCCTGTTGATAAAATATGATTTTCTTTCACGATAACTGCTCCCACATGCCTTCTAAGGCAAGTGGAGCGTGTGGAAACAATCTGTGCTATCTTCATGAAATATTCGTCGAATGAGGGTCTGTCAACCATTGGATGTAATATACAATCTTTTTATAACATTGGCGAAAATTTTATATATACAAAAAATATATTTATTAGCAAAAGGTTAGCAAAATGATAGCGAATAAAAGATGCCCAGAATGTGGTGGCGAAATGATGCACCATGATTTTAATGGTAGAGTGTACTATGTATGCAAAAATTGTGGAAAAGAATTGGTCATTCCTGCAGCGGCATTATTCTAAAGATATACCATAAATTTTCTCGGGGTTGTCTCTATTTATTACTATAGCCTGTTCCTCATTCAGTATTTCTTGCTGCAACAACTTATTCAACTTTCTTGGTATTGTTTTTAAATCTAAAACCGCCCCAGGACGTTTTAAATCATCGAGATAATCTGTTTCAAGCATGAATCTCAATCCTTTTTTCAACGCCTCTTTTATGTTTTCTTCTTTTGCAATTACAGATGGAAAGATACCGTAATTTTCCTCTGGTTTAATAAGGGGTGGAGAATAATGCTTTATGACTTTGCTCTTTTCCAAACCAACTTTATTTGCCATTTCTGCAATTTCTTTCATATTTGACGGCGTTGCTTTTTCCATATGCAGAATTACCGGAACATTTGCTTCTTTAGCCAATCTCATACCATATTCCATTATTTCATTGCTGTCTTTCCATGCCTGTTCACCGACTTTGAAATGGGGCCTTCCTATTTCTCCAATTGCAATTGCTTTTCCATCCACACAGAATTGTTGCGCTTCCTCCATGCCTTTTTTCATTAAATCTATTGCTTTTTCTCTGCCAACGATATCTCTCAACTTTAAGTAATCTATTGGATATGGGCCAACGGTCAGAAATATTTTCACGCCTGTTTTTTCCATTGCATATTTTGCAAGTTTCAGACCCTCCTCATAGCATTCCATGTAACTTTTATTTTTCAAAATTTTTTTGATATCTGTATATGGGCAGAAGTTGAGGTGTGTACCTCCATATTTCTTAAATTCATTTATTGCCTCCAGATATCTTCCATTCCTGCTTAAATGCACATGATTATCAAATACAACAGCTAGTTTGTTCATTTCCATTCCTCCAGATTTTTGAATGAATATAGTCGCCTGTTATATACTTATTGAGAGATTTTTAGCTATTTGATGACGGGCTATCTTTTTTACATGAGCAAAAATTACATTATCAGCCTATTCATTTTTTAATCAGCTTCGCTTCCCCTGTAAGGAAAAGAAAAAAATTATAAATGACCTTTTTATCTATTTCCTATAATGGAAAAACGTTTGCTCGGCCTTTATAATCTTTCCTCTGATTTAACTCTTGCAAATTCTTATGAAGAACTATACAAAATATTTTCCTCTGCACTGAAGAAGGTTTTAAAATTTGATAACTTTGCATTACTCATAAAACATGGAAATGAATTGAAAGTTGTGCATACTGTGGGCATTTACAAGCCCAATTTCCCTTTAAAGCTTGATGGAGAAAAAGGTATTACGGTGGCATGTGCAAATGAAAAGAAAACAATATATGTTCCAGATGTGAGCAAGGACCCGCGATACATAAAGGCGGCACCAAACATAAAAAGCGAGGTGGCAGTTCCCATATTATACAGGAACGAGCTAATAGGCGTTATAGATGTCGAGAAAGCGGAAATAGATGGATTTGATAGGGAAGATATACAGCTCCTTGAAATTTTTGCAAATGTTCTTGCTGCTGCATTTAAAAATGTTGAATTTAAGCAAAAACTGGAAAATTCAGAAAGGAAATTCAGGAGCATATTTGAAAATGCGGCAGAAGGAATATACCGTCTTGATAAAAACGGAAAAATAATTGAGGCGAACAAAGCACTTCAAAAATTCTTTGGATACAGCGAGGAGGAACTTAAAAAGATGGACCCCAGAGAACTTTATAGGAATCCAGATGAAAGAGAGCATTTTCTGGAGGCTTTGAGAAGAAATGGCTACGTTAGAAATTATGAGGTTGAATACGTCAGAAAAGACGGTGGTATTGTAATTGGTAATGAATATGCAGTACTGGTTAAAGAAGGAGAGGAGGAATACATAGATGGCATAATCCACGACATAACAGAGCTGAAGAAGGCACAGAGGGAAGCGGAATTTTATAATGCTTTACTCCGTCATGATGTGGCAAATAAATTACAGCTTGTTGTGGGCTATCTGGATATGCTGCTTGAAGAAAAACTAGAACCGGAAGCAAAAGAATTGGCTGAGCTTGCAATGAAATCTGCAACAACCGCCATTGAAATAATAGAAAATGTCAGAAAACTGCAAGTGTTGAAAAAGGAGTTAAAAAAGGAAAGAATGGATCTTGACACCATTATAAGAGATATTTCTTGTGAATACTGTAAAGAGGCAGAGGAAAGAGGAATAAGAATTGAATACAGAGACTTTGGAAAAAAGATTCTAGCAAATGAGTTTTTGAGGGAGGCTCTGGCCAATATAATATGGAATTCCATAATACATTCAAGAGCAAATATGATAAACATATATGCGGAGGAGGACGATAAATGGACAAAAATAATTGTGGAAGATAACGGAATCGGTATATCTGACGAGGAAAAGAAGAAAATATTTGAAATGGGTTATAAGGGCAGAGATAGCAAAGGAAGTGGTCTGGGCTTGTATCTAGTTAAAAAGATAATCGAAAGCATGGGTGGGAAGATAAAAGTAAAAGACAGAAAAGAGAAAGGCCAAACAAAAGGAGTTATTTTTGAAGTTTACATTCCAAAATGATATTCAATTGTCATACTCATATAGGCGATGCTTTTATTGAACTGCCACAAAAAAAATTTAGCGTTTATGAACTCGTTGCACCCCCTGACGGACTAAAACATAAAATGCTGGAGAAAGCAAGCAAAACCGAAATTCTAAATGGAATGAAAAGAGCAGTTAGAATAATGGAGGGCTGCGGAACAGATATATTCATAGATTTCCGAGAAGGAGGGATAGAAGGCATAGAGTTGTTAAAAGAAGCCATTAGAGACAGCAAAATTAAGGCAATAATTCTTGCACGTCCAAAAAATATGAAATATGATGAAGAGGAAATGGAAAAATTGCTTGACATGAGCCATGGAATAGGTATAAGCAGTATTGCAGACTGGAATTTTGAAGAATTGGAAATGATAGTCAATCATGTTAAAGATAGAAAGAAAATTTTTGCAATGCATGCAAGTGAAGACAAAAGAGAAGATATTGACAAAATTTTAGATTTAGAGCCCCATTTTTTGGTTCATTTATGCAAGGCAACGGAGGAGGACATCAATGAGGTGGCAAAGAAAAAAATAGGTGTTGTTGTGTGTCCAAGAGCCAATAAATTTTTTGGTTTGAAGCCTCCCATATCTCTACTTCTTGAAAAAAATGTTTCTGTTATGCTTGGAACAGATAACGCAATGATTGTTAAGCCCAATATTATCGAAGAGATGAAATTTTTGGTAAAAAATTATGGTGTGGAAAAAAATATTGCAATTAAAATGATCTCAAATACTCCTCTAAAAATATTTGGGGAAATTTTAAAAAACCATGTGTATTCATAACCCAATGAAAAAGCTGAAAGTAAAGGATGTAATGAATAAGAATCCAATTGTTGCAGAAGTCCCTGGCAATAGAGAAGATGTACTCCGTATTTTCGGCAAATATGAAGTGTCAGGTGTGCCTGTTGTTAAAGCTGGAACAAAACAATTTGCAGGAATTGTTACAAGAAACGATATTTTTAAACATCCAGAAGAAAATCAACTTGCCCTAATAATGAATCGTAATCCAATCACGATTTCCCCTGAAGCAAGCCTGAGGAAGGCTGCAAAAATATTTTATGAAAAAAGAATACATGGAATCCCTGTTGTTAAAGGCAACAAGCTTGTTGGTGTTATTTCTCCCACAGATATTCTTAAAGTTATTGCTGAGAAAGGAAAAGATGTTGTGGAAAACTATCTATCGCCCGTTTTCATTCCAATTTATCAGGATACGCCTTTGCCAGTTGTAATGAAGATTTTCCGTCTTACTCATGCTTCAGCTTTACCAGTTCTGGACGAGGAAGGAAATCTCGCTGGTATAGTGGCGGACGGAGATTTATTCACTTTTTCCCATTTGCATGAAACTGTAGTAAAATCGGATTTAGGACTGGGAGAGGATGAAGACATATGGACATGGGAAGGCATAAGGGATGTGATGCGCCTGTATTATGAAACATCAAAGATACAGTTGCCCCCTGTTCCAGTGAAAGAAGTTATGGTGAGAAATGTAATTACAACTTATGTAAAAGCAAAGATATCAGATGTGGCAAAGAAGATGCTGGAGAATGATGTTGATCAGCTGCCAGTATTGGATGAAAATGATGATATTATAGGAATGGTTTATGATGTAGATTTGATGAAAGCGCTGCTGTGATTGTATGGATGCCTATGAAAAAATAATATCTCTGGCCAAAAGGCGGGGATTTTTGTACCCTTCATATGAGATTTATGGCGGAGAAGCTGGATTTTATGATTACGGGCCTCTTGGCATATTAATGAAAAATAATATCGAAAATAAGTGGAGGGAGTTTTACCTGCTCAAGGAAAAATTCTTTGAAATATCCACACCTGTTATTACCCCTTATGATGTTTTAAAAGCATCCGGGCATGTAGATGAGTTTATAGACGAGATTGCAACATGCAAAAAATGCGGTGCAAGTTTTAAAGTAGAAGAATTGAAAGAAGGCAAATGCCCTATTTGTGGAGGAGATGTTGAAAAAGGAAAACTTAATCTGATGTTTGAAACATATATAGGAGCAAAGAAAAAAGAGCAGGCCTTCCTACGTCCTGAAACAGCTCAGGGAATTTTCGTTGATTTTCCTTTGTTATATGAATTTTTCAGGAAAAAAATGCCATTTGGGGTTATTCAAGTAGGCAAGGGATTCAGAAATGAAGTGTCGCCTAGGCAGGGAATAATAAGGTTACGCGAGTTTTCAATGGCTGAAGCAGAGATATTTTTCGAGCCAGATAATAAAAAGCATGAAAATTTTGATATGGTAAAAAATGAAGAGATGTTGCTGGTAACAGAGAATGACGAAGAGTTTAAAATAAGTATTGGAAAAGCGGTTGAAAAAGGCATAATAGGAAATGAAGCACTGGCATATTATATGGCAATAACAAAGAATTTTTTAACAAGTGTTGGAATAGATGAAGAAAAAATAAGGTTTAGACAGCACAAAAAAGATGAACTGGCTCATTATGCAAATGAATGCTGGGATGCTGAGATATATTCAGAGAGGTTTGGATGGGTGGAATGTGTTGGCATAGCCGATAGAGCAGCTCATGATCTTGAAGCCCATATGAAGGCAACAGGCGTGGACATGAGAGCATTTAAAAAATATGATGAACCAATAAAAGTGAAAAAGAAAATTATAAAGGCAAAGATGGATGTGCTTGGCAAAACATTCAAACAAAAAGCAAAAAAGATAAGAGAAGAACTGGAGAAGATAGAAGTCGGTGACGAGGTAGAAAAAATAAAAGTGACTGTGGATGGAGAAGAAATAGAACTTGGCAGAGAATTTTTTACCATAGAGGAAGTCGAAGAGATGGAAACTGGTAAGAAATTCATTCCTCATGTGATAGAGCCCTCATATGGTATAGATAGAATCTTTTATTTTATTCTCGAGCACAATTATAAAGAGACAGAAAAAGAAGGAGAAAATTATGTTTTGCTTACATTGCCCCCAGAAATAGCACCAGTTAAGGCAGGAGTTTTTCCTTTAGTCAATAAAGATGGTTTGCCAGAAATAGCGAGAGAAATTGAGGAAGAATTGAGAAAAAATGGAATAATGGCGATATATGATGATAGAGGAAGTATTGGCAGAAGATATGCAAGAATGGATGAAATAGGAACACCTTTCTGCATCACTGTGGACTATCAAACGAAAGAAGATGAAACAGTTACAATTCGCTATAGAGATACAACAGAGCAGATAAGAGTAGATAAAAAGAAAGTTGCAGAGTGGATAAAGGAAAGAATTGGATAGCTTAGAAAGTTTGGTTTAACCCTGTTTCTCCTGTTCTTCCTTTGCCCACATCTCCAGTTTCCTTTTCTTTTCCATCTCTCTTAACTCTACTCTCCTTATTTTTCCGCTTATTGTTTTTGGCAGGCTATCGACAAATTCTATTTCTCTCGGATATTTATATGGGGCTGTCTGCTGCTTAACGAAATTCTGCAATTCTTTAACCAATTCTTCGCTTGGCTCATAGCCTTTTGCCAGAACAACAAATGCCTTCACAATATTTCCTCTTATTTTGTCTGGAGATGCTACCACAGCTGCCTCCATGACGGCTGGATGTTTAACTAAAGCATCTTCTACCTCAAATGGACCAATGCGATATCCTGAAGATTTTATAACATCATCGGCTCTTCCTTCAAACCATATGTAACCATCTTCATCCATCCTTGCCAAATCGCCGGTTAAATAAAGTCCATTCACAGCGAGCTCTTCAATTGTTTTTCCATTCCAGTATCCCACCATTAAGCCAGGGTGGCTAATGGGTACGGCAATCTGTCCAACCTGTCCAACTGGCATTTCATTGCCTTCCTCGTCTACCAGTTTTATATCTGCTCCAGGCATTGGTTTGCCCATTGAGCCTGGCTTTACTTCAATGCCATCATAATTGCATACTAAGCCGGAAGTTTCAGTCTGGCCATAACCATCGTATATTTTGATACCATACGCCTTGTAGAATCTATCTATGACTTCTCTGTTTAGGGCTTCTCCAGCACTCAGGAATTTCTTCATATCACTTAAGTCATAACTTTCTAAATCTTCCTGAGCCCACATTCTGTATTCTGTTGGTGTAGCACAGAGCCTATTCACTCTATATTTCTCCATTAACTCAAGATATTTGGCAGGATTGAATCTTCCATTATATATGAGCTGGCTTGCTCCTGTTGCCAGAGCAACACCTATTGGACTCCAGAACCATTTTGCCCATCCTGGAGATGTTGTAGCCCATAAAAGTTCATCTGGCTTTGCATTCCACCAGTAGACAGCATTGGTTTTTGAAAGGCAGTAAATCCATTTATGATCATGCATAACTCCTTTTGGATCTCCTGTTGTGCCAGAAGTATAGTTTATTGTCATTATATCTGTTGATTTTATTTTTTCTTTTTCCAGGTAGCGGGATTGCTTTGGCACTTCCTTTTCATAACTTATCCAGCCATCTTTTTCTCCCCCAACAACAATGTAATTTTCTACTGGTATCTTGTCCCTTACCTTATCAACTTCTTCAGTAGAAGCTATTGAGGCAATTATCGTTTTTGCCTGGCAGTTATTGGCTCTGTATTCTATATCTTTAGCCCTGAGCATATCAGGGCATGGCACCACAATAGCCCCTATTTTAAAACTTCCTATCTGGCTTACAAATACCTCAGGAAGACGGGGCATAATCACCATTATCCTGTCTCCTTTCTTCATTCCTAGATTTCTTAGAAAATTTCCGAATCTGTTGGATTCGTCTTTCAATTCCCAGTAGGTCATTTTTCTTTTGTTTCCATCGGCATCTTCGTAATAAACAGCTACTTTGCTTCTGTCCTTAGCATGCTCATCCACAACGTCCGCGATGGAGTAATATTCTGGCACATCCCATTTAAAATTTTTAACCCATTCTTCGTATTTGTCTGCCATGTTGTTGGAATATATTTTTTATTATTAATAGTTTCGACAGAAGAGTCAACAATTTAAATAATGAGAAGAGTAGTTACTCTGCCAGCTGAATCAAACTCTTTCTAGATTTCAGACATCACAATCTTTATTTCTACTTTTGTCATTACATACATGGAAAAAAAGTGTCCAGTATGTGAGGGAAAAATGAAAAAGATTGCATCAGGAAATGAACTGCCAGCTGTACCTTTTATAAAAATTCCAGAATGGATCAAGGAGGCAGATGCTTATGAATGCGAAGAATGTGGATATATAGGACTGTGGAGAGAGAAAAAGAATGACTAACTTTTTAAATTAACACTTGTTTTGTCACCATGAGAAAGACCCCCTGTGAATATATTGTCTGGAATATTCTTCCCTGCATAAGAAAAAAACTGGCTGAAAATTTATTGAAAAGTGGTTTGAGTCAAAAAGAAGTGGCTGAAAAATTGGGAGTAAGTAGTGCAGCAATATCACAATATCTTTCAAATAAAAGGGGAAAAATGGAAAAATTCAATACAAAGATAGAAAGGGAAATAGAAAAATCTGCAAAAGCAATTTTGAATGGAAAGGATGTAATAGACGAAATATGCAGAATATGCAGGATAATCAAAAAAGATAAAAAAATTATGGAAAAATTGTGTTAATCACCACTTATTGTAATGGATAAGATTTTTTATGTCTAATCTGCTTGTTCCTCCACGCTCGTCAGCATAACCCACTGGAACTATTGCAACCGGTTTTACCCATTCTGGAAGCTCAAGTATCCTGCTTACCTCTTCATCATTAAACGCTCCCACCCAGCATGTAGCAAGCCCCTCATCAACTGCTACCAGCATAAAATTTTCTACAGCAGCTGCAACATCCTGAAGACAGTAAAATTTAGCACCCCTTTCTCCATATGGGGCTATCCTTTTTAAATTAGCACAGAATACCACAACAACTGGCACCTCCTCTATAAATCGCTGGTTGTAAGCTGCTCTCGCAAGTTCTTTTTTAATCTCTGAGTCGTCAACAATGATAAAATCCCTTGCCTGCAAATTGCCGGCAGATGGAGCTAAATTTGCATAATAGAGTAGCTTCTCTACAATCTCTCTGCCAATCGGAACATTTTTGTATTTTCTTATTGATACTCTCTTTTCAATGGCTTCCTTTACTTCCATTTATGCTTTCATTATTCCTGCAAGGAATACACCCAAAGCAATCAATGCCCCAATTATTCCTCCTATTATGGAGGCAATGCCTGCTTTAACGACGCTCCAGTCCCACTCTGCCACTCCCCATAGTTCTCCTCCGCTATAGTTATAGAACACTAGGGCAACTATTATGCCTATCAAAAACAGAATGCCCCCTATTGCTCTGCTTCTTCCAGAGCCGAAATATATTGTAAATATTCCCGCTAGTACAGTTCCTATTGCAAATACAAGCAACAACATGCTCAGAAACAAATCCATATATACTCCACCCACTTTTTCACCTCCTTAAAACTTCGTGCCAGTTAAGGTTTTTGTATCTGCTACACCATCAATGGAGCGTATTTTTTCAACAACTATCTTGCCCAATTCTTCCAGATCCTTTGCCTCAACTTTGGCAATCAAATCGTATTCTCCAAATAATGGATGCAGCTCAACAATTTCCTTTATCTTCAACAATTCATTATATACCTGATGCTCTTTTGCTGGGGCTGTAGATATTAAAACAAACCCTACTGGCATGATATGAGTATTGTTATTTACCTTATTAACCTTTCTGTTTTTGCATGAAAATCTTTTTAGAAAAGAAAAGAGTTGAGAACATTTCCCAAAGATTTTTTATCCATCGTTTCTTATCTTATTGAAGAATGAAGATAGACGATTTACAGATTGACGAGAGAATAAAGGCAATATTGAAAAGACAGGGGATAGTGGAATTATATCCTCCTCAGGCTGAGGCATTGCCTCATGTATTGAAAGGAAAAAATGTCGTTCTGGCTGTTCCGACTGCAGCAGGAAAGAGTTTGGTTGCGTATATTGCTATTTTGCAGGCAGCCCTCGAAAAAAGAAAAAGCATGTATATTGTGCCTTTAAGGGCTTTGGCAAGAGAGAAGTATGAAGATTTGCTGCCATTTGAAGAAACCGGCATTAAAGTTGCAATTTCAACTGGGGATTTAGATGAAAAGGGAGAGCATTTGGGAAAATATGACATAATAGTATGCACAAGTGAAAAAGCAGATTCTCTAATTCGCCATAAGGCGGGATGGTTGAATGAAGTCAGCATTGTTGTTGCAGATGAAATACATTTGATAAACGATGCCTCTCGTGGTCCTACACTGGAGATAAATCTGGCAAAGTTTATGTTGATGCAACCTGTGCAAATAATAGCTTTGTCTGCCACAATAAAAAATGCTCACGAAATTGCTGAATGGCTGAATGCTACCCTAATTGAATCTGACTGGAGACCTGTACCATTAAAAGAAGGTGTGCTTTTCGGAAGAAAAATTTATTTTCTGGATGGCGGTACAAAGGAGATAAAAAACTCTCGTCTTGAAGGTCTGCTTGAAGATGTGCTGGCAGATGGAGGTCAGGCTTTAATTTTTGTGAATACCCGCCGTTCCAGCCAGTCAACAGCGGAAAAGCTTAAGAGAATAACTGAGCAGTATATCGAAAATGAAAGAGAAGAGTTAAAGGAGATTGCACAAAAATTACTCAGCCAAGAAGAAATAAACATAATAGCGAGAAAACTTTCCTCATGTATTGAAAAGGGCATCGCCTTTCACCATGCAGGTCTGAGCAGCAGGCAGCGAAGCACAGTCGAAAAAGCATTCAAAAAAGGAATCATAAAATGTATAGTTGCCACCCCGACGCTGGCGGCTGGCGTGAACACACCAGCCAGGAGAGTAATAATAAAAAATTTGTGGAGGTATTCTGAAATAAATGGATACATGCAGCCAATTCCTGTGCTGGAGATAAAGCAGATGATGGGGAGAGCTGGTAGGCCTGGTTATGATGAGGTAGGGGAAGCAATATTGATAGCGAGAAATAAAATCGAGAAAGAGAGACTATGGAATGAATATTTGCTTGCGGATGTTGAGCCAATATACTCTAAGCTTGCCTCAGAGCCTGCTTTGAGGATGCATGTTTTAGCATTGATAGCAACTGATTTTGCTGTATATTGGGATGAAATTATAGATTTTTTCAAGAAAACATTTTATGTTCATCAGCTTGGTGTATTGCCGGAAGAAAGATTGTGGGAAATTTTGGATTTTCTGGAAAGAAATGAGTTTATAGAGAGTGCTGGAGAGAGATGGAAGGCAACACTCTTTGGTTATAAAACAGTAGCATTATATCTTGACCCTCTTTCAGCGTTAAAAATGAGGGAAGCTTTGGAAGGAAAGATTGGGGACAACTTTTCATATCTGCATGCTGTCTGTTCTACACCTGACATGAGATGCCTATTTTTAAGCAGCAAAGATGACTGGGTAGAAGAGGAGGCAAAAGAAAGAAAATTTCTTCTTTCCATTCCTTCTCCTTATGATGCTGATTATGAATTTTTCTTGGCAGAGGTGAAAACTGCTTTGATGCTCGAAGATTGGATTGAGGAAAAGAAAGAAGATGATATAATAACTAAATATCAGGTGGGACCTGGCGACATACATGGTAGGGTTGAGACAGCGGAATGGCTTTTGCATGCAATGCAGGAATTGGCAAGGCTTTTCAATTTCGATGCAGTTCCAATATTGGCAAAATTAAAAATGCGTGTTAAATATGGATGCAAGGAAGAGTTATTGAACCTTGTGAAATTGAGAGGTATAGGAAGAGTTAGAGCCAGAACACTATACAGGCATGGTTTCAAAACTATTTCAATGCTTAGAAAGGCAAGTATTGAAACATTAGCAAAACTTCCAGGAATAGGAATAAATATTGCAAAGCAGATTAAGGAGCAGGTAGGATGATAATTATAGGGGCAAAAGGGAAATTAGATGTTGAAGAGGCTTTGAACAAAATAAAAGAGAAAGGCGTGAAAGCACAGATTCTGGATGCAGATGTTGTGTGTGGTAAAGAGCATATAGAAGTGGCATATGAGCATGCAAAAAGAGCTTTTGAAGAGGGAAGAAACAAAAGCAAGAGTATTGAAATGGAACTCATGCTATATGCTTCTGGCAAAAGACAAATAAAAGAGGCAATTGAATTTATTGGGGCAAAGGAAAAAGGGAACTATGTTTTCATATTCTTCAATGTTGATGAAAACAAAGCAAGAAAATTTGTGGAAGATTTAGGAATGAAAATAGATGATAGCGTAATACAACCAAGCATTAAAAAACTCAAAAAGTTTGTCAGCGAAGAAGAACTGAAAACAATAGACAAAGATTTTTATTTTGATTTGATATTTGAAAAAATTGCAATGGTGGAGTTACTGAAATAAGCCCGGATGGGGTAGTCTGGATATCCTTGGGGCCTGCGGAAGCCCCTGAGCCTTCTTTAGAAAAGAAGGCTTCACCCAGGAAATCCGTTGGGTGCAAAGCACCTTTCCCA
>JAJRYN010000043.1 GCA_024275755.1 archaeon
ATTCCATCCATGCCCGGCATCTTTATGTCAAGAAAAACCATATCCACTCCTTCCAGTTTTTCGAGGCACTCCTCGCCCGAGCTTGCAACCTCTACTTCATAACCATATACTTCTAGCGCAGTTTTGGCGGCATCAAGAATGCTCTCATCATCATCAACAAACAATATTCTCCTTATCATTTTTCCCTCCTTAACAATATATGGAAATTCGAACCTTTGCCGACGACGCTTTCCACCCATATTTTTCCGCCGTGGCTTTCAACAACATTTTTTGCTATAGCCAGGCCCAAACCAATGCCTCCTTCCTTGCTGTAAAATGGCTCAAATATTTTTTCAATATCGTCCTTTTCTATACCTTTTCCAGTATCCTTTATTGAAATATGAGCATAACTACCTTCATTATTGGCGGTAATGAAAATTTTCCCTCCTTCTGGCGTGTATTTTATTGCATTCGTCACTATATTCTTTATCGCTTTCTCAATTAAATTTTTATCCCCAAATATAGTGAGTTGTTTTTCCACATTAACCTCAATTTTCTGTTTTTTTTCTTTGGCCATCTCATCTATGTCGTCCAAAATTTTGTTTATTATATCTTTCACATAAAAAATTTCCTTTCTTAACTCAAGTTCTTTTGAATCTATTGATGGAATCTGTAGCATATCATCTATAAGCTTTGTTAGCCTGTCAATATTTTTTGCCACTTTATCCAGTTTTTCTTTTTGCAGCTTGTTTATTCTGCCTAACTTCCCTTTTCTGATTAAGTCGGTATATGTTTTTATAGAGGTAAGAGGCGTCTTAATTTCATGAGCTATAATATCAACAAAATTTGATTTCATTTTGTCCAGTTTTGCTTCTGCCAGTCTCGCATATGCCTCTTCAAGTTTCTTTTTCCTGTCAATAAGCTCTTCTATTAACTTTTCTTTACTCATTAACACTATTTTTTCCTCATCCAGTATTCCTCTCGGCAATTTCTTAATAAACTCATATCTGTATATCTCTTCTTTCACATTGTTTGGAAGCTTCCTGAAAATTTCTGTAATGTTTTTCTCCAGTTCCCCTTTTTTTCCTAAAACAGTCAGCATTCTTTCCAGAAATTTTACAAATTTTTTTTCACGCGCAGCAACATCATATCTATAAATTTTATGATATTCTATTCCTCCTTTTCTGTTTATGTAAATTCCTTTGATATCTATTGCCAGCCTCAAACTTTTTAACTCGTCGCTTTTACATTCTCGCAAAAAAGGTTCGAGCACTATTTTGAAAAGAACAAATGGAATGAAATATTTTATGATTTTACCTTCTATTTTACTGATTTCTTTTTCCACTCCTTCAACAATTTCCCTGTATGGCACAAAAGCAGCATATAGGTCGATTAACTTTGTCAGTAAGTAGGAGAAAGCCTCACACAATCTTTCCATATTCTCTTCTTTTATCTCTCCTATATTCTCCTCCATTGCTCTGGTCTTTAACTTTTCATCCATTCCAATATAGCATCCAGTTAGTATTGGATAGCTCTCTATACATTCTTCCAGCACATCTTCTATATTTTTTATGCCTATCAGAGTCGATATTCTGCCAATGAAATAATTGGCGATTTTTTCAAAAGCTCGTATGAGAGCGATATCTTCTCTCAACAACAGCTTGTATTCCTCTGCTTCTTCTGTTTTGAGAGAGGAAAAAAGATTTTTCTGAGCCATGATGGTTGCTATTTCAACCACAATTATTATTGCAGGATATGCCACAATTGCATATGGAGAAATTTTAGAGAGATATAGTATCTCAATAAGAGAGTAAAGAAAAAGTAAGGGTATGAGGAAAAGGGCGAATACAAACCATAACAGATATTTTCTCCTATAAATATTATAAACCTTGATAGCAATAAACAGAATGATTAGGGACATGAAAAAATTCAGCATTACTGGCAAAAATGCGTTCATTTTATCACTTCTTTCCAATCCATATATATTTTAATTACCCCATATACCAAGATAATCAACCCAATTAAAATTATATAATATGAGAATATTCTTATTTCTGGCACATCATTCCCTATAAAAATCCATGGAAGAAGAAAGAAAATATAGCCTGTAAGCACAGTCATTGTTCCTGCCAGAAGAAAATTTGCCCTTCTTATTTTAACAAGTTTCATGAGCTGAATAAAGTAGCGATATGAGATAACTGGCAGTATTAGAGATATTATTGTCAATGCTACCAGCAATGTCCTAAACATGCTTTATAAAAATAGGAGCTTTATAAAAAATTTGGGGAAAGAGGAGGATTAATATCCTCCTATTTTGAGCGTTGGGTCTCCCAGCAATACCCATTCCTGTACTGTCTTACAGTCAATGTTATCCTTCATCACCGGGAAGTTTGCAACGTAGTTTGCTAAAGCTGTAGAATGCACCTCTCCAAGTATCTCCTTTCCTTCCTGCCCGTACACTCTGAAGAATTCAATGTCAATCCATCCTCCCAGGCCCTGTATACAATCTGGTATGCTATCATTATTGTAATCTCCGATATATCCATAGCCTAATCCTGTACAGCCTATTGTAGCTATGCTTCCAGCATCCGCCAGGCGGGCAAGCCACCAGCTGAAACACTCTGGGCTCCATTCCGATTTCCAGTATGTTTCATAGATTTTTCTTATCTTGAGTAAATTGAATACGCTTACATTGAACTGGCTGTTGTGGCAGCCGCCAACAACGCATATTGGGTACATGCCATTATTGGAGAACTTATTGAATTGCAAGACATCTATACCAATCCACGTTTCACCGTCATGTGGAGGATGTGTCGCCCAGCTCATCGGATTTCCATGCCCCTCAAAATTCAGGAAACCGCATCCCTGACTGACTGCATCTATTATGTCTTCAGGTCCTGTTAATGTGCCAAGAGAAGTATAAAGTTTTACTCCTTCAAATCCTTCCATGTATTCTAGAGATTTGCTTGTACTTACTTCTCCTTCATAGTATGGATCATCTGGAGGTGGAAATGTATCTCCTCCAATAACAACCATCTTTTTGAACCAATCTTGATTCTTAGCGCCACTGTTTTCGTATTCTATTATTTTATTGACCATTATTCCTACTTCCCATTTATTTCTGCATCCGAGTCTGCCTACATAAACATCGGGCATTAAATCAAGCACGTCTTTCTTGAAACCGCTCCATTCTGCAAAGACTCCATCGCCATTGCTGTCCCAGTCATCAAAGACTGGCTGCCCATCCTCATATTTATAAATGTCGGCAAAATACAAATCACTAAGATAGCTTGCTTCCCAGTTTGATTGATCATCTAAGTGGCTATACCTCACTGGCATGAGCCATCTTTCTTGGAATACTCCTCCCTGCCTTCCACCAACAAGCATTACATATTCTATTCCCCAGTTTTCTATTGCATCCTTAATGAAGTACTTTATCTTCTCTGCATCGTCTCTTCCCTGTGTAGCAAAATATTTGCCTCCATATATTTCATCCAAGCCAACTATAATTGTTTTTATTCCATGACTTTCTTTATGCTCCTTCAATGGCTGCAAATCAGCCATCCATGAGTCTGGGCATATAATAAGC
>JAJRYN010000044.1 GCA_024275755.1 archaeon
AAATAGATGCAGTTATGTTGCCAGAGATACAGCAAGGCAATGGTTATATTTTGGCTCTTGCCCATATTACAGATAATGCAGGTGTAAAGGATGTAAAAATAATAATCGATGGAAAAGAGCATGAAATGGCTAAGGATGAGGATAACATTTATATTTATAATTACTCGGGAGGAAATGCAAATTACGAGATAGTTGCAACAGATATAAATGGGCATATCGCCCGCTACAACAATTCCTTCCGATTTTCAAATGATTTGATAAAGGTTATAATTCCAGAAGGAAAACTCAATGCTTCAGACGAAATAATAATCAGAGTATACAAGAACATAAGCAAAGAAAATTTCAGGGTTTTTTACACCGTAAATGGGCAGGAAGTGAACGCTACAGGAAGTGGCGAGAGTGGCGATTATTATATATATGTGACATCCCCACAATATGAAGGATGGAAAGAAAATTATGAAAATGAAATAAAAGTATATGCAGAAGTAATTTATTATTTCCCAGGAATAAATAAGCCATACAAAAATTTAGTCTATGGTGGCAATTATACCGTAAAGACCACAGCAGATGCAAGTATTGGCAGCCAGCTATCGCCAGCCATAAAAGACTTGCCAGGACCTCGTAGCCTAAGAACACCAGCTTTTGAATTTATTGCTGTGATTGCTGCGGTATCTTTAATATTACTCATAAAAAGAAGGAAGAAGTTTAGATAAATCTATCTCGAAAGCAATTACTGGATATTCGAGGCCAAAATTACATATTACAGATGGCTTTATCTCTCCAAAATATCCTATTTCCATGCCATTCACCATTATGGAGGCACATCTTCCTTCTATGAATGAGCCATGCATTTTTTCTTCAACATCCATTTTGTAGCCTAAGTTTCTCAATATTGCCTCCACCACTGATTTGCATTCTGTAAAGCCAGTTTTTGCATCTATTTTAACGCCAGCAAGAAATGTTTTCTGTTTTGCCCTTCCTTTTTCAAAAATAACAACATCTCCAATCTCATATATTTGTTGTGGCAGATCGTTATGTCTGTTTTTGGATAAAATTTCCAGTAGAGAAGGAAGCAAAGATTGCCTAAGTATGGAATGCTCCGAGGATATAGGATTTGCTATTTCAACAGCCTCTCCCGCTATTCCCATTTTTTCAAATTCTTTTTCAGGACTTGAAATGCTGAGTGTAACTACTTCATTAAAGCCCAGACCGATCATTGTCTGATGTATTCTGTCATGAGAAAAGGAAGAGCCAAAGATCATTGCCTTTGGCAGCATGTCTTCAAATTTTTCATATCCATAACCAATGGCAACATCTTCTATTAAATCGATAGCATGCAAAATATCAACACGCCATACTGGAGAATATACTTTAATTTTATTTCCTTCTTTAACCACATCATGACCCATTTTTAGCAGAGATTTTAAAATTTCTTTTTCATCTTCTATTTTCAGAATCTTTTTTATGTAATCAATACTCACTTCATTTTCCTGCGGAGTTAAATCAGGAGTTATAATTTTTTTCTTTCCAATTATCTCAACCTGTTCCAGCTTTCCCCCTCTTTCCGCCAAGGAAGTGGCAACTATGTTTAAAGCCGCCAGTACGGCATTCATATCTGTTCCAGTTACATCAATAAAGATGTTTTTAGTATATTCATTTAAGGCGGTTAACTCGCCATTTATTATGGGTGGAAATGAAAGCACATTGCCATTTTTATCAAGAATTATGGGGTATAAATCAGAATGTTTTATGAGATGGGCATATGCTATACCCTTTTCATGTTTCTCCAGAATCTCGTTCAAATCCATTTCTTCTTCCTTGCCCAATGGCACAAATTTTATTTCATTTGGCTTAACCCCTTTATAAACAAATGGGGGAGTTACCTTATCAAAATCATGCACGCCAATAGCCATTTTTTTCCTATCTTTCCCAACAGAAAAATGGAGTTTTTCCTGCACTTCCATTAAAGATGCTATTATTTCATCATTCATTTCAACGTTTCTTACTATAGCAGCAGCAATAAATGGACGAACTTTTTCAACACTTTTTTCCACATGTAATGAAATTTTTGGAGGTGCAACATCATACTTTTTCAATCCCTCTTCTATACCTAAAAAAGCTCTCAACGCTCTTGCCATCCCTTCCACGCTGAGCAAATCCGGCCTATTTGGAAAAACCTCAATGCTTATTTCATTTCCTTCAAATCTTTCAATGCATACCCCCATCATGGGTATTTTTTCGAGCAATTCTTCTCTACTCACCTCTCTACCAAGCAACGATAGCAAATCATAATAGTCAAAGTTCACAACTGGCATCCTGAGATAATCTGCAAATGATATTTTATTTTGTCGATGATATTTACAGAAAAAATCCAATTTAATCGCAGGCAATTTTTTCCATGCAGATATATTCTTATCATTTTATGTTCATCAAATATTTATAGCGGATGTGCTTCAAAAAATGTGATAAGACTGGGTAAGCTGGCATTATATTACTGCAATGAATGCAATATGCCATTGCTTAAAAGCAGGTGTTCATGCAGTAATAGAGCAGAGAAAGTTCCAGTAACGCCTCCTGGCGATGTCAGGCCTGCTTTTGAATTTGATAAAAAGATGATCGGGGAAATAATAGAGAAACAATTTGGTTCATGCTATATGCCAGAAGTCGTTTTATTAAATGCCACGCCAGCCATAGATAGAAATGATGAAGTTATTATTGACGGCAGGGTAGCAGGAATTTTTTTCTATGATATATGGGTAAAAAAATTCAAATTTCAACCTCGTCCATGGTATGCTTCTCTGCTTGATATAAAAAAGGGTTATGTTGTGGCTGATAATGGAGCCATCCCTTATATTTTAAAAACTTCAAATTTGATGGCTCCCGGTGTTAAAGAAGTAGATGAAGGAATAAAGGAGGGAGATGAAGTTATCGTTTTAAATGAGGATTGGCAGGTTGTAGCGACAGGAAAGGCAAGAATGAACGGAAATGAAATGAAGGGCAATAGAGGAATGGCAGTTAAAATAAGGTGGCGTGGTATAGAGATGGCAGAGAAAAAGAAAAAAATAACATGGAATGACGTGATGAAAGCAAATGAGGATATAATTTTGAGTATGGTAGGAAACGAGATAAAATTTATTAGAGAGACGGTGGAGAAATATAAGCTTCCATTTGCAGTTTCTTTTAGCGGGGGAAAGGATAGCTTGGCTACATTACTTTTAGTTATCGATGCTGGTTATATGCCTCCATTAATTTTTCTAAATACTGGTTTGGAGTTTGATGAGACCTTAGAAAATGTATATTCGACAGCAGATAAATATGGCCTAGAGCTCATAGAAGAGAAAGCTGGCGATAAATTCTGGCATGCCATAGATTTCTTCGGCATCCCTGCTCGCGACTACAGATGGTGCTGTAAGACCTGCAAGTTAGGAGTGGCAGCAATGCTCATAAAAAAACATTTCGGCGATGGAATCCTTTCTTTCATCGGACAACGCAGATATGAGTCACAGCATAGAGCTGAGCATGGCAAAATATGGAAAAATCCATGGGTTCATGGACAGATAGCTGCCTCGCCCATCCAAAACTGGACTGCCCTGCATGTCTGGCTCTATTTATTCATGAAAAAAGCGAGATGGAATGTGCTGTATGAACAGGGTTTCAGCAGGATAGGATGCTGGCTCTGCCCTGCATGTGATATGGCGGAATTTGAACTGAAAAAGCATGAAAACTGGGATAAATTTGAAGAAAAGTTAAGGCAGTTTGCAGAAAAACATAATTTGCCAGAAGAATGGGTCAGTCTTGGCTTATGGAGATGGCGCACCCCTCCAAAATGGAGCAATATAAAGTATGAAATAAAGGAGGAAAGAGAATACAATATCGGAGGAAATGAAGATAGAATAGAAAATTTTTTGAAAATAGCTGGAGAGATAAAAAAACTTGGAAAATATGAATATGAAGTGGACGGAATAAAAATTCGACTGCAGGAAGGAAGAATAAAGGCGAGTGATACTGAAAAGCTGATAAAAGACATTATTTACAGGGCCATAAACTGTGTCGGATGTGGGGTATGCATTGCAAAATGCAGTCAGAATGCCATTTATATGGAAAAGGGAAAGGCGTGGATTGGTGATAATTGTAATCATTGCTTGAAATGCATGGATGAATGTGCTGTAATTGTGTTTAGATGACTATATTTCCTCAGCCACATATATGTTATGCCTATTTCTTATAATTTTAGCATCCACAAAATCTCCTATTTTTTTGTTTGTATCAGTTATCTGAATTATTCTTTCTCTTGTTATGGCAAGCATTTCATTTTTAAGCCTCCCATGCATTTCTATCTTTAACCTCACTTTCTCTCCAACTTTAAATTTTTTTGGCAATGCTTTGCATTTCACTATTCCAAAATCTTTTGGAGATAAGCGCAATCCTTCGCCTATCTCCTCCAGCTTTTTATAGAAAGCCTTAAAATTCATTATCTTTACCTCTTTTGGCTTCCTCCCAAATCTGTATTTTATATACTTCTGTATGCCAAAAGGCTTCCATTTTTTGCCTGCTCCTATTTTTTCTCCAAACTCAATTATCTTTTTCATGTCATCATCGTTGTAGCCAGGAACCCATACCGGAGCAATGAGCA
>JAJRYN010000045.1 GCA_024275755.1 archaeon
ACCCTTAGTAAACTAAATATGGCAAGAATGCCAAATAGGAAGGATTTAAAAACAAGTACAATTTTTGACATAGATAATATAAGATCCGTACATCTTCACATTCCTGTTTATGATGAAGATGCGTTTCCTTCATATAGGGGTAAAGAAGTTAAGGCAATAGAAGATAAAGCGTACCGTCCTATTCATGAAATGTTCTGTTTACAAGAATTTAAACAAAGAACCAAGGAAGTTTTTCATTGGCTTGAAAAAAAGGATGAATGGGATTTACTCATGCAATATTTTTTTGTTTTAGATAGTATCCAGCATATTTATTTTAACGATCCTAAAAAAATTGCCAAATTCTACATCATGTTCGACGAATTCGTAGGAAAAGTAAGGCAAAAAATAGATGATGATACTCTTTTACTCATTGTCTCTGATCATGGACAGAAAAAAGGAATTCATACAGATTATGGCTTTTATTCTGTAAATAAACCACTGGGGCTGAAAAATCCAAAACTTATAGATTTTAGGTGGATAATAGAGGAGATGTTGAAGGATAAATCAATGGAGGAATAAAATAACTACATTACCCTTGAATTTGGTTTTATTTCTCCTTTTGCTATTGCTCCCGGGCCAATGAAGACATTATTGCCTATCATTGCTCCAACATTTATCATTGAATTTATGCCAGTTTGTACATTGTCGCCTATAATGGCACCAAGTTTTCTCCTTTTTGTATCTATTTTTTCTCCATTCAGAAAAACTTTGATATTTCTTTTATCAAATCTGAGATTGGCTATTTTTGTTCCTGCCCCTAAATTACAATTTGAGCCAATAATGGAATCGCCAACATAATTCTGATGGGGTACGTTGCTGTTGTCCATTATAATTGAATTTTTTACTTCACATGCATTTCCAATATGGCAATTATTGCCAATGGCTGTATAAGGGCGGATATAACAGTTTGGCCCGATTTTACAGTTATCACCTATTATAACTGGCCCTTCTATGTAACTTCCACTTTTTATTACGCTGTTCTTGCCAACTATCACATTTCCATTTATGGCGACGTTTTCTTCCATATGCCCTTCTATCTTGCCTTTCAATTTTTTGAGTATTTCCTCATTTGCATCCAGCAGATGCCATGGATAGCCTACGTCTTTCCATTCCTTCATAAGTATACCTGTCATCGTTTCTTCCTGCAGGAGCAAATTTATTGAATCGGTAATTTCATATTCTCCTCTTGGCGATATCTCTGTCTTTTCTATAAAATCAAATATTTTGCTGGTAAAATGATAGATGCCTGCATTTATAACATTGGAAAATGGCTCTTTCATTTTTTCATGAATTTTGATTATTTTGTTTTCTTCCATTTCAACAATTCCATACTCCTTAGCATCTTCCACTTCATATAACCCCATACTCATTTCATTTTTTGCAATTCTCTTTATATCCTCTTTTCCAAAAATTGTGTCTCCGCATAAAACAATAAAATTATCTTCTACAAAACTTTTAACCAATCCAATAGCATGGGCAGTTCCCATTGGCTTTCCCTGATTTACATATTCTATGCTAACATCCCATTTCTTCCCATCTTTAAAATAT
Organism: archaeon; assembly: GCA_024275755.1. GTDB lineage: Archaea > Thermoplasmatota > E2 > UBA202 > JdFR-43 > JdFR-43. Next base: position 1,588 of record JAJRYN010000045.1, read on the forward strand.
TCTCTCACCATCTCGCTTTTGTAGCCAATAACAAAAATAAATTCTTTAATGCCTGCTTCAATAGCATTCAACAGATTCCATTCCAGAATCGGCTTATTTGCTATCGGCAGCATAACTTTGGGGCGAGTATATGTCAATGGTCTCATTCTCCTTCCTTCTCCAGCTGCTAGAATTGCACATTTCATTTCAAACACCTTTTAACCATATTAAAAACATCATTCCATAATTCTTCCATACAATTCTTTTCCTTTGCCTCAACAGTTATTCTTATTTTTGGTTCTGTGCCAGATGGCCTTATCAGAACCCATGCATCTTCCATCTCAACTCTCAATCCATCCACATCTATCAGTTTTACAAAATCCAGCTTCTTTATCTCTTCCTCAATTTTTGACAATGCCTCCTTTATTTTATCTCTATCGGCCATGATAGAACCTCTCTTTAATGGATAGGATGGTAACTCTCTAATTTCTTCAAAAACATCCATTTCATCTGTCATCTTAACAAATTTTGCAGCAGCGTATATGCCGTCTGGGCAATAAGAAAAGGAAGGGAAAATCCATGTTCCACTTGCTTCAGCTCCAAAATCTCCCTTTATTTCCTTAAGCATTTCCGAGATAAATATATCTCCTACCCTTGTTTTGATTACTTCTGCATCAACATAATCGTCTATCACCATTGACGAATCAACTGGAACCACAATTTTTCTAGCATTAACATATTTTGCAAACATCACAATCAATTTATCATTTTCAATGTAATTGCCATTGTTGCTAACAACAACCATTCTATCTCCGTCACAATCATGGGCTATACCTATGGCATCCTCTGCCCCACACATGCTTTTAAGCTGTTGAAGATTTTCTTCAACTGGCTCAGGATTATGTGCAGGAAAATACCCATCTGGCTGAGCATTTAATGTTATAACTTTACAACCCATCTTTCTTAGTAAATAAGGAGTTATGGTGGAGGTAGCACCATTTGAACAATCAACAACAACTCTCATTTCATTTTTTATTCCACCTATATCTCCCAATATCCCATTTATGTGTTCACCAGTTGCCTCCTCTTTTTTATATTCTCCAATTTCATCCCAGTTCACATATCTCTTTTTGTTTTCTCTCACAATCTCCTCTATTCTCCTTGCCTCCTTTAATGGAATTCCTGAGCCATCTCTCTTGAATATTTTTATGCCGTTATACTGACTGGGATTATGAGAAGCTGTAATCATCATTCCAACATCATATTTTTTTGCTGAGTATGCCAGCGTGGGTGTGGAAACAAAGCCAATGTCCACAACATCTGCTCCGCATGCTAACAAGCCAGATATCAATGCATTTTTTATCATCAGGCTTGATGTCCTGGGGTCATTCCCTACCACAACCTTTTCATATATGCTACCACAGGCTTCCCCAACTTTTAATGCAAGTTCAGGTGTTATTTCCTTATTCACAACCCCTCTTATTCCAGATGTCCCAAACATCTTATCACTCCACCGTTACCGATTTTGCAAGATTTCGGGGCTTATCAATTGGACAGCCCCTTAAATTGGCAGCATGATACGCAAGAAGCTGCAGTACAACAGCTATTGGAATGCAAGAAATAACAGGAGGTGTAACAGGATATCTTATAACTTCATCAACATAACTTTCCACATCCATATCTTTTTCATCAGCAATCGCCACAACTGGTGAATTTCTTGCCTTCACTTCTCTTATATTTGCAAGCATTTTTTCATATGTTTTATCTCTGGCAACAACTGCAACAACAGGCGTTTCTTCAGTTAGTAGTGCAAAGGGGCCATGTTTCAGCTCGCCCGCTGCAAATCCCTCTGCATGAATATATGAAATTTCTTTCAATTTCAATGCACCTTCCAGAGCAAGTGGATAATTAATGCCCCTGCCAATGAAAAAGACTGTCTCTTTATCTTTTATTTCCTCTGCTATTCTCTTTATTTCCTCATTCCTATTCAATACATACTGGATATATGAGGGCAACTTTTTGATGTGAGTTATGTATTCCTCCACCCGGGCATCTTCAATGGTGCCTTTTTTCAATCCCATATCTAAAGCAAGCATTAACAGCATAAGAAGCTGAGCAGTAAATGTTTTTGTTGCTGCTACTCCTATTTCTGGTCCACATCTTGTCAGAATGGTATAATCAGCTATTCTTGTTAAACTGCTGCCCACAACATTTGTTATGGCCAACACCTTGCAGCCATATTTTTTAGCTCCTCTTACAGCCGCCAGCGTATCTGCTGTCTCGCCTGATTGGGATATTGCAATAATGAGACCTGTTTCATCTTTCCTGCCAAGATATCTGTATTCAGATGATAGCTCTGTTTTTGTGGGGATATCTGCAATTTCCTCAAACATGTATTTTCCAGCGAGTCCCGCATAGAAAGATGTGCCACATGCAACAATAGTTATTGATTCAGGCACCTCCACATCAACATTTAGCGTCACGTGTGGCTCTTTTTCATAAATTCTTCCTCTAAAACTATCTGCAATGGATCTCGGCTGCTCATATATTTCTTTAAGCATATAATGTGAAAAGCCCGCTTTTTCTGCCTCTTCTATGCTCCAGTCAACAACGTTTATATCCTTCTCTATCTCTTTGTCATTTTCATCAAATATTTTAACTCCTTTTCTACTCAGAATACATTTTTCACCATCTTCTATGTATATCACTCTGTTTGTGTATTTTAAAAATGCAGGTATATCTGAAGCAACAAAATACTCATTGTCCCCCACCCCTATAACAAGAGGGCTCTCCTTTCTTGCAGCAACTATTTTGTCTGGTTCATCTTTGGAAACAAATGCGAGAGCATATGAGCCCTTAAGCTTTTTAATTGCAGATGAGACTGCTTTTTCAAGACATCCATCATATGCCTCCTCCACCAAATGTGCCACTACTTCCGTATCTGTATCAGAAGTAAATTTATGACCTCTGTTTATTAATTCCTCTCTCAATTCCTTGAAATTTTCAATTATACCATTGTGCACCACCGCTATTTTTTTCTTGCAGTCGGTGTGGGGATGTGCATTTGCCTTAGTCACTCCTCCATGAGTGGCCCATCTTGTATGGCCTATGCCTGCAGTGGTATTTATAGCAGGCACTTGTTTCTCCAGTTTCTCTATTTCTCCTACTTCTTTATATACAATGAGCTTATCAGAAATCAATCCGATGCCCGCTGAATCATATCCTCTATAGTCCAGCCTTTTCAATCCTTCAAGCAAAATTTCTCTTGCATTTCTAAATCCTACGTATCCAATTATACCACACATCTACACCACTTTACATCTGCTTCTTATGTCTCCTCCAACGACATTCCCTACTTCTATCTCACATTCAACTCCGATTCTTGTTGCCGGCCGCAATACCACATTGCTTTTTATAATTGTGCCATCTCCCACAAATGCTCCTATGTTTTCCACCTCTGTATACTCATCACCAATTTTCAATATACTTCCTCCAGAGATGGTAGAAAAATGAGTGCCAATGAAGCAACCTTTTCCTATAACTGAGCTTAAAATTAGGCTATTTGAACCTATACTAACTCCTTCCATCAGTATACTGTTTTTTATTTCAGTAAATGGGTTGATGGTAACATTATCGCCGATGCTGGTTGAAGGAAATATACAAACATTTGGCCCTATTTCACAATTCTTTCCAATTACTACAGGGCCAACAATGTAACAGCCAGAGCGAATGACTGTATCTTCCCCAATACATACTTTTCCTTTTATCACCACATTCTCTTCTATTTTTCCTGCGGTGGAATATGATATTTCCTGCAATATTTTTGCATTAACATGTATGAGGTCCCATGGGTAAACAATATCCATCCACTTTCCTTCATTTTCCACAGCCTTCAAAATGTGTCCTCTTCTAATTGCCTCTTGAATCACATTTGTTAAATCATAGATTCCCTTCTTCGCACAATCATGAAGTATTTCCCATATTTTTTTATTCAGTTTATAAATGCCAGTTGAAACTATATTGCTTTTCGCTTCAACGGGTTTCTCCATAATATTTTTTATCACACCCTCCTCTATCTCTACCACACCATATTTTGATGGTTGAGGATGTTTTTTAACAAGCAAGACCATCTCATGCTTTTCTTTTATCAACGGTATTATTCCTTTTTCATCAACTATATTGTCTCCAGGTAAAACTAGGAAATTATCTTCTTCCATATATTTTTCCGCCTGCAGCAAAGCATGTGCAGTTCCCACCTGTTCTTTCTGAGTGACATATTCTATCTCTGCTCCGAATCTATTGCCATCCCCAAAATATTCCAGTATACTTTCCTTCTTGTATCCAACAACAATCACAATATTATGTATACCGCTTTTAACCAGTGCATTGACAACATACTCAAGAACAGGTTTATTTGCAACAGGAATCATTGCTTTAGGCGCATTTTCTGTAAAGGGCTTTAATCTTGTGCCCTCGCCAGCTGCAAGAATAACAGCTTTTTTAATCATGTTATTAAATATTATGTACTACTATAAAAAAATACCTTCATTTCCTCTTTTCCTTTATCTCTTCCCTTATATATGAAAGCATTTTAAGTGGGTTCGCTGTATCAAGGAATAGCTGCGCGTCTTCTTTCTTGAATTCTCTAATGGCAGCGAGTATAGCCAGATAAATTGCTATTCCTATGATAAAAAGAAATGCCAAATCATACCATCTCTCAACAATATAAAATCTGTTGATGTAACTTGTCAGCATGCCAGCTATAATGCCTGCCAGAAAATGTTTTATCACGCTTAAGTTGATGCCTATGCCACTCATTTTGTAAATTATTACTCTGGTATAAGTAAGGCCAGCAAAATAAGCCACAACTGTGGCTATCGCTGCTCCTTCTCCAGCTAAGCCAAAAAGTTTGATACCCAGGCTCTTTATATCCTTTGGAATGAGAATTATATTTAACACTACATTTATCAAAACCATAATGAGCATTCTGTTCCTAGCAAATTTTGGTAGATCCATGCCAAGTAATTTTGTTTGATATGGCCTTTCTAGAGCATCGAATAGAGCAAATAAAGGCAGGATTTGCAATATTGGGATGGCTGTGTAGAATTTTTTGGAGAGAAGAATGTAAAGGATTGGCTTTGCCAAGAATATGAGGAGAAAAACAATGGGCATCAAAATCATGCTTATGTATCTTTCTGCTTTCAGTGTTACATCCGTCATCTTATCCATTTTGCTTTTAATGTACATCGCTGACATCGTTGGCAATAAAAGCATTCCAAATGCCACCGTTATATTATTTATATATCGTGTGAGCCTGACAATCGAAAAATAATCTGCTCCCTGCTCATATCCCCAGAACAACTGAATGAGGACCTTATCTAAATTAGTCATTACTATAAAAGAAACAGATACAAGAGAAAGAGGGATCGCAAACTTAAGATATATGGATAAATATTCTCTGGATGGCTTCTCAACCGGCTCTCTGAAAAAGATGATGGCTGATAAAAAGAAGGCAAAGCCACCAATCACATATGTATAAACAATCCATATCGCTTC
>JAJRYN010000046.1 GCA_024275755.1 archaeon
AAATATGGGGAGGTTAAATTCAAATCAATTTCCCTTCCCAGCATTTCCTTTGCTTTTTCGACAAAAGTGAATATTAATGCCAGAGCAGTTATTGCTGCTGAGCCAATGGCAAAGCCCTTTCCCATCGCCGCTGTTGTATTGCCTACAGCATCTAGGGCCTCAGCTCTTTTCCTTGTTTCTTCTCCTAAGCCTGCCATCTCTGCTATGCCAGCTGCATTATCTGCTACAGGCCCATAACAATCTGTAGCCAAAGAAATGCCAAGAGTTGACAGCATGCCCACTGCAGCCAAAGCCACGCCGTAGAATCCAGCAAATTCATAGGCGATAACCATTGCTACACATGTTGAAATTATGGGTATAACTGTGCTCATCATGCCAATTGATAGTCCCTGCAAAATATTTGTTGCCGCCCCTGTTTGAGCCGCTTCAGCAATTTTTTGGGCTGGTTTACGCTGCTCAGATGTAAAATATTCTGTTGTAAGCCCTATTACAATGCCGTCAATCAGACCCATTAAAACAGCATAGTATGGCTTGAAGTCGCTGAGCATATAATAAGTTGCTACGAAAGCAAGTATGGCAAAAATGATGGCTGCGCCAAACAATCCATTGCGGAGAGCTGCATATAAGTTCTTGCCCCTCACAAAAAGCATGGATATTATTGATGCCACTATTCCCAAGCCAGCTATGACGAGAGGATATACATCAGCATTTGAATAAACAGCTGCTATCAAAGCAAGAGTAATGGCAGAAATTATGGAGTCAGCATATGATTCAAATAAGTCTGCTCCCATGCCAGCCACATCTCCAACATTATCTCCAACATTATCAGCTATGACAGCTGGATTGCGGGGATCATCTTCTGGTATACCAGCTTCAACTTTGCCCACTAAATCAGCACCAATATCAGCAGATTTTGTGTATATTCCTCCTCCTACTCTTGCAAATAATGCAATCCCACTTGCCCCAAAACCAAAGCCAAAAAGAATGCTGGCTGCATTTTCCTTGAATAAAATAAAGAAAGTAGTAACTCCTATTATGCCCAGCCCAACAACCACAAGCCCCATTACTGCCCCGGACGAAAATGCAATTATCAGTCCTTCTCTTATTTCTCTTTTAGAAGCTTCCGCAGCCCTCACATTTGCCATCGTGGCTATTCTCATTCCAATGTTGCCTGCTAGAGCAGAAAATATTGCTCCAGTTAGAAAAGACAAGGCAGTCTGCCAGGGCATATCTGTATAAAAGCTTGCAGCAATCAATGCAATGGTTACAATAGTAACAAAAATTGCTATAATTTTGTATTCCTCATTTAAAAAGGTGATTGCTCCCTTATGTATCGCCTCAGAAATTTCCTGCATTTTTTTGCTTCCTGAAGGCTTTTTTAAAATATAAAATGCCAGGCACGCTGCCACAAACAAAGAGATAAAACCAACGACAATTGGAAATATCTTGAGCATGGTTGTGATATATTCTGAATACTTAAAGTTTTATAATTCCTTCTCTTTTTACAGGATAGTTTCTATGAACACAACGATGCTGTGAAATGAAAGCCAAGTCATTCATTTTTCATTCCAATTTTTAAAAAATACTCAAGCAAAAAAACTATATTGGTGAGGAGATTACAAATTATAATGCCATTCAGCAAATCAAAACTCATGGAATTTCCAAGAGACGTGGTAGTGGGGCATGGAGTCATAGAAGACATTGGAGAGTTATGTGAGAGAGTCAATTTAGAAGGAAAATGCTTGGTTGTTCATGATGAGACAACAAAGCGAATAGCAGGGGAAAGAGTGGCATCTCTCCTTGGCAAGAAATATGAAGTGTACGACGTAGTTGTTGAAAAAGCAACGATGAAGGAAGTAAGGAGAGTGCAAAGAATGGCAAAAAAGATGGAGGCTAATTTTTTAGTTGCTGTTGGGGGAGGGAGCGTTATAGATATTGCTAAGCTTGCATCTTACAAAAATAAGGCTCCTTTTGTAAGCGTTCCAACAGCTGCCTCCCACGATGGAATAGCATCTCCCCGTGCATCAATAAAGGACAACGGCGTTTCTATTTCAAAGGAAGCCCGCTCCCCTCTTGCAATTCTTGCCGACACAGCAATAATTTCAAAAGCCCCATATAGGATGCTTGCTTCAGGTTGTGCAGATGTTATCTCAAATTTGACAGCTATTCTTGACTGGCAGCTGGCTCAAAGATTAAAAGGAGAGTATTACAGCTCCTTTGCTGTAGCTCTTGCAAAAACAGCGGCGGAGACAATAATAGAAAATGCAAAATATATCAAGCCGGGAATAGAAGAGGCAGTGTGGATTGCTGTAAAATCCATGATTGTATCTGGCGTGGCAATGAGCGTTGCCAATTCTTCCCGTCCAGCTAGTGGGGCAGAGCATATGTTTTCTCATGCCTTGGATAGAATAGCTCCTGGAAAAGCAATGCATGGAGAGCAGTGTGGCGTTGGCGCTATTATGATGATGTATCTACATGGCGGAGACTGGGAAAGCATAAAGGATGCGTTAAAGGAGATAGGTGCACCCACAACAGCAAAAGAGCTCGGAGTTACAAAAAGAGACATAATAAAGGCTTTGACCATGGCCCATAAAATAAGGCCTGAGAGATATACTATTTTAGGTACAGATGGGATAACAAAGGAGGCAGCTGAAAAACTCGTAAAAATAACGGGGGTGGCATAATGGTTTTAATCACTCTTGTTGGAAAAAAGCTGGCCCAGGAAGGAAATGAATTTGTTTATCTTGGCATAACCCAGAAATGTAAAAACTGCCGTCTCAAAACAGTGTGCTCCAACCTTCAGGAAGGAAGGGCATACAAAGTTGTTAAGGTGAGGGATAAATCTCATAGCTGCTCACTCCATGAAGAGGGCGTAGTGGTTGTGGAAGTCGAAAAATTGCCAGCAGAAGTAAATATAAAGGAAAAGGAGGCGGAAGCAACAGCAGTGGCCTATCGCCCGATAAAATGCAATAAGGTACTATGCAAAGAGCATGAGGCATGCGTTCCAAATATAAAGGAAAAAGAATATAAAATTGTGGAAGTAATAGGAGACGTTGAATGTCCTAAAGGATACAAACTTAAAAAGGTGCTAATCGATGACATTAAATGAGTTTTTCAGGTGATGGAGTGAACAAATGAATAGATTTTTGCCAACGAATTTCTTATAGAATAACTTTAAAATATTCCGAAAAAATAATTTTTTATGAAAAAGATTGTCGCCATTATTATAATTTCACTACTTTTGTTGCCTTCTCTTATTTCGGCTAGTCAGAATGAAAAAAGTGAAATGGCATGCAATCAGCATTACACCGTTTATAAGAGAACTTTCCTTGTATTTGGAGCAAGATACATATTTGGTGTTTTTACCACTCCCCCAGATTGTAAAGAACTGAAAGTTGAAGCAAAAGTAGGTCCATATTTTACGGGAAATGCAGGCATTTTCATAAAAAGCGAGGGGCACAAAGGACATCACACTATATGGGGAACAGGATACTACATTTTGGGAAGATTTGTATGGCCGAGCCTCCGATATTTTTATGAAGATTGGTTTGACCCAGGGAAACAAATTTTTGAAATAAAGGCCATAGGGTTTGGATGGGTTACATTCTGGGTGAATGGAACATCTGAAACACCCTTTCTATGAGAAAAAGTAATAACTTTTGGATAATCAACGGATACTTTTTCTTTTTGTTCTTTCACGATATGATAAAGCTCCTTGTCACCATTCTTTACTAAAAATTTTAATTGCTAATTTTTTGCTGGCAATAGCCACGCAGTTTTGAACGCACTTATTCTGGCAGAATGTTTATATAATCCTCGCATTGTATATTAATAAGGAGGCGTAAAAATGAAGAGGATAGTAATGATAGTTATTACGCTATTATTAAGCACGGCTTTTATGCCGGTGATTAACGTTGTAAATTTTCCAAATTCTTCAGGTTATGTAAAGAAGGAAGAAAGCCCGCAGATTTATAAACTCTCATCTCCCATAAAAATCGATATATCTCTTGAAGAGGCAATTGCCAGAAGAAAATCGGTAAGGGAATTTACTGAGGAGCCTGTTAGTGATGAAGAATTATCTACAATTCTCTGGTATGCATATGGATACATCAATGGAAAGAGACCAGTTCATGCTATCGATAAAAATGCTGCACAGATTTATGTATTAAAAGAGGATGGCGTGTATAAATATGATGCCTTGAATCACTCCTTAATTCTATACAAAACGGGAGATTATAGAAAAAAGGTTGCACAATATGAAGCTCCTATTCAACTGGGGCTTGTGTGGAATAAAAGCATGAGCAACAATGAATATTATGCTTCTGCAGAAATAGGGCAGATCGGACAGAATATCTATTTTGTTGCCAATGCCTTGAATCTTGGAACAGTAACCACAGTAGGTTTTACTTTATCTTTAATTGGTCTGCCTTCAAATGAAGAACCAAAAATAATTATGCCTCTTGGCCACCCAAGATACCCATATAATTTTACTT
>JAJRYN010000047.1 GCA_024275755.1 archaeon
AACAAAATAGTAAAGGTTTTTTATGTTGCCTAATTTATATCTTGCATCGTATCTCTTCCAGTATTTCATTCCCATCCCCTGTGCCTCCCACGGGGGATGGGAATATAAATTTCACGAAATTTTTCGACAAGCTCAAAATTATAAATAAGTTTATAAACATCCAATTATAATGAGGTGCAAAGGAAAGGCGCCATTAAAATTTACTTCTTGGGAGGTATTGAAACGCTTTTTGATACTTTTCTTACCCATGGTTATACTAATTGGCGTTATAACAATGGCAATTTATTATAGCGAGGTTCAGAGAGATAAGGAGATTATTGAAAGCAAGGAAATGCACAATATGGACATGCTTACCAAAATGATAGGCGATGAATTTCAAGTGATTGTTTCTGATTTGATGATACTGTCCGAATGCAACGAATTACAGACATTCCTTGAGAAACCCAATGATTTTTACAAGGAATCTTTAGCCAGAGAATTTCTCCTTTTTTCTGAAAGAAGAGGCATATATGACCAGATACGTTTTATAAATGAAACAGGCATGGAAATTGTGAGAATCAATTTTGATAATGGTAATCCATATATTGTGTCAGATGATGAGCTACAAAAGAAGGCGCATCGTTATTATTTTATGGAAACATTTAAACTTAACAAAGGAGAGGTGTATGTATCCCCATTTGATTTAAATATTGAGCATGGAGAAATTGAGTGGCCACTAAAGCCAGTTATTCGTTTTGGAACCCCCGTATTTGACAAAGAAGGACATAAAAAAGGAATCATCATTTTAAATTATCTGGGTGATAAATTACTTGAATATTTTAAATGGGTATCTTCAAAATCCTCCCTTGGGACAATAATGCTCCTAAATCCAGAAGGATACTGGCTTAAAGGGATGGAAAAAGAGGATGAATGGGGTTTTATGCTGGAAAATAGGAGCAATAAAACATTTGGAAATGTTTTCCCAGATGCATGGCAGAAAATAATTGACAATGATTCGGGCCAGTTTTATACTGAAGATGGCCTATTTACCTTTGTAACAATGTATCCTCTTCAGGAAGCAATGAAATCAGCCTCAAATTCTTCTTTCAACTCCAGCAAAAGCTGGAATGGGTCAGATTCAAATTTCTGGAAAATTGTTTCCTTGGTGCCACACAATGTTCTGTATGAAAAACCTCAAAGGATTTTGAAAAAAGTGCTGCAGCTTGATGCAGTCGTGCTCATAATACTTGCAATTAGCCTGTGGTTTGTTGCATACACGAATGCCTGCCGCAAACACATGGAAGAAGAACTCAGAAAACATAGAGACCATCTTCAGGAGCTTGTGGAAGAAAAAACAGCCGAATTACGGAGAATAAATGAACAGTTGCGACGGGAAATAGCTGAGAGGAAAAAAGCAGAGGAAAAATTGAGGAAAGCATACGATGAAATGAAATTTTGTCTGGCACAGGAAAGAGAATTCAAGTTGCGAACCGCCCATTATTTCTTTAATCCAATTACAATCGCCAAAGGCTATCTCTATCTTGCCTTGGAAGATGAGAAGCATGATAAGGATAAAATATTAAAAGCAATTGAGGCAATCAACAGAGTGGAAAAAGTTGTGAAAAATATAACACAGAGAGGAGAGATTGTTGAATAAATTTCCACAAAAACATTATATCTTTTCCCATTTTTATGTTCATGATTATTGCTATCAAAGGAGAGAAAAAATCTGGAAAAACTTCTTTAATTGAGAAATTGCTGAAGAAATTGAAAGATTACAAAATTATCGTTATAAAAAGTAGCGAACATGAAAGAATTGATGAAGAGGGAAAAGACACCTTTCGTTACAGGGAAGCAGGTGCAACAGCAAGCATAATTGTTGCAAGAAATGAAATTGTTTTATTTTCAAACGAAAATGGCCTAGGTGAAGCGATAAATCTTGCGAGAAAACTCATGCCAGATTTGATAATTGTGGAAGGATATGAAAGCGTTAAAAAATTAAATTGTAGGATAATAGATGCTGAGAAGGAAATCGATATTGACAAAATCTATGAAGAAGTGATAAAAGAAATTAAAAAATATAAAGAAAAGAAGGTGGTAATTTTTGTTGATGGAAAAGAGCTACCATTAAATAATTTCGTGGAAGAAATGTTTTACAAAACAACGAAAGCGATGTTATCATGCTTAAGAGGAGGGGAAGGAAAGGAAATAGAAATAATGATAAGGGAATGAAAAAGCTATGAAACCACTCATTCTATTTTTCATTATTTCTGGCATACCGGACAGTAAAATGTCTTTCTTTTATTTGGCTCCTGCCTGTAGAAAACCAGTTTACCACCACACTTTGGACAGATTTTTCTGTTGTAAACAAGAAGTATCGGCTTAATGCCCTTCCCCTTCTTTTTCAATTCAAGAAATTTTTTGCACAGGGATCTCGTATTTTTCATGAGTCTTTCAATTTCTTCAATGCTCATTTCTTTGATGCTTCTTTCTGGATTTATCCCAGCTCTAAACAAAATTTCGTTTCTCAAGATGTTACCAATTCCATTGAAAATGCTCTGATCGAGCAATAAATCTCCTATCTTTCTTTCCTTTTCCTTTAAAATAAGTTGTTTTAGCTTCTCTTTATCCCAGTTTGTTAAAGGATCGATGCCATAATTTTCATGTAGCCATTTTTCCAGTCTTTTTGCCTCATCAATTTCAATTATAGGAGCATTATATATAACCAAATTTTCTTCTGGAAAAAATAAAGCCAGCCTCACTTGTCTAAATGGTTTTGAATATTTCTTTTCAAATCTTATGCTTCCATACATCATCAGATGAATTCTTATGATATAGCCATTAAAATAAAGCAGAATGTTTTTTCCAAAGCTTGTTGCCATCTTCAGCTTTTTTCCTATCAGCAGAGAAGGTTCAACATGTATTTTCTTGCTTCTCACAAAAACGTCTTGCAGTACTTCTCCTTTAAATTTCTCCTCAATCTGTAATGCTCGGAGCCTTGCCGTAGGGCCTTCGGTCATTGATGTTATAAAAGGAGGGAATAAATTCTTTTATCGGATTTTTATTCATAAATTATTTAGATAAAAGATAATTTAAAAATGTGAATGGAAATGGTTTGAAAATCTGGTTGCTAATTCTATTAATTTTGTTTCCATCCATCTTTCCCATTGCTAAGGGAAATAATAAAACAAGAGATGATGAATACATTTTATTTTCTCATTATTACATAGTAATTGGAAAGTTGCACAGAGAGGAGAATTTTTCCACTCCAACAGATTGCAAGAAAGTTATTCTTGATGTAAAAGTAGGACCGATTTTTACAGGAGTGGTGGGGGTTTATATAAAGAGCGAAGGAAAAGAAACTCATCACACCATTTTTGGCACGCCATTTTACATATTCGGTATTCCAATTACATTTGGAGGATACTGGTATACTGGTTACAGGTTTTCTCCTGGTAACCAAATAATGTCAATAGATGTGCCGGTTGGATTTGGAATATTTTATGTTGAGGTAAAAGGGGAATCATAACCCATACCAAAAAAATATAACTTTGGCCATATTCTCTTCCATGCAGTGCAGCAAATGCAGCAAGGAAGCGATCACATTCATAAGATACAATGGCACATATCTATGCAGGCAGCATTTCATAGAGTTTGTTGAGAAAAGGGTTAGAAAGGAAATAAGAAAACAGGGGTTGCCAAAAGGAAATATAGCTGTTGCTCTATCAGGCGGAAAAGATAGCTTGGTGGCATGCTATCTGTTATGGAAGATAACTCGTAAAGATACAACTCGCCACATCCATGCCATTACTGTTGATGAAGGAATAACTGGCTATAGAGATAAGACAATAAAAATCGCCAAAAAATTCTGCAATGAATATGGCATACCTCATCACATCATTTCTTTTAAAGATGAAATAGGCTTTACCCTCGATGAAATAAGTAAGGTTAGAGAAGAGCTGGCAGAATGCACTTATTGCGGAGTATTCAGAAGGTATTGTTTGAATAAGGTGGCAATGGAAATAGATGCAAAAGTAATGGCAATGGGTCACAATCTTGATGACGTTGCTCAAACGATTTTGATGAATTTTGTAAGAAGTGATATAGAAAGAATGGCAAGGATGGCCCCCCATAAAAAAGTTCAGCCAGGTTTAATTCCCCGCATTTTACCACTGCGAACCATACCGGAGAAGGAAACGACTCTATATGCCTACATAAAAGGATTTGATGTGAGCGAAGACGAATGCCCGTACGCCATAAGAGCAATGCGTGGAATATATCGCGACTTTATTACGCAACTCGAAGAAAAGCATCCAGGAAGCAGACACAGCATACTCAAAAGTTTTCTTGAAATTGAAGATTGTATCCGTCAAAAGTATCCACCGGCAAATTTAAAACCGTGCGAAATTTGTGGACAACCCTCTTCCGAGCCAATATGCATGGCATGCCAGTTGAAGAAAAAGATAAAGGAGACATTCGGAAAAATGATGTAATGTCTTTGCTGATTTTTCAGATCCAGCGCCATCATATCTTTAATTTCTTTTAGAAACAAAAAAACCATGTCATTCATTTTTGAAAAGGGAAAAATAATATATCATGCTATAATAAGTTATTATGGAAGTCTTCGGCTTATGCAGCATATGCAGCAAAGCAGGAAAAATGTTTACATGCAGACTGTGTGGAAGAAATGTTTGTTCAGAACATTTTGATTTTTCATCTGGTTTATGTATGAACTGCAAGGGAAAAATAATGTAATTTAAACTATGATTGGTATCTCTGCTTTACACTTGCTGCATTTATTTCCATCCAAGCCAACAATTTTTGCTGAAAAGCCATGTCTTTCAACGACCAAATTTCCACAGTTATGGCAGTATGTATTTTCATAATCTCCATGAGGGACATTGCCTAAATATACATAATATAATCCTTCCATCTTAGCCATATTATATATTTCCATCAATTTTTTAAATGATGTTGGAGGGATGTGCAGCATCTTATAGTGTGGATAGAAAGCGGTAAAATGAATGACCTGTTGCTCACCAAGTTCATCCATAACCCACCTGCAGAATTTTTTGATGTCATTCATATCGTCATTTTTTGTCGGGATTACAAGATACGTTATTTCCACATGCACTCCCCTACTCCTGTAATTTTTACATGCCTCCAAAACTGGCTCAACTTTTGCCTTGCATATTTTTTTATAAAATTCTTTGTTGAGTGACTTAACATCAATATTTGCGGCATCTAAATAGCGGGCTATTTCATTTAATGGCTCCTCATTAATATAGCCATTGGTAACAAAAACAGTATATAAGCCATGTTCTTTTGCAATTTTTGCTGTATCATATGCATATTCAAACCATATTGTCGGCTCATTATATGTAAAGGCAATGCCATCGCAGCATTTTTTGGCTTTTTCAACAGCCTCCTCTGGCAATATATCATGCAACAGATAATCTTCTGGTTTCGCTTGGCTTATGGTATAATTCTGGCAATGAAGGCATTTAAAATTGCAGCCGACTGTGCCAAGAGAAAAAACTAGGCTGCCTGGATAAAAATGAAAAAGCGGCTTTTTTTCTATTGGATCGGGATAAGCAGAGCTGCATGAAGCATATATGAGAGTGTATAACTTGCCATTTCTGTTTTCTCTTACACCACATATGCCTCGTTGCCCTTCATTCAGCAAACATGTATGGGGGCATAGTAAACATTTTACCTTTCCATTTTCTTCTTTCCAGAATCTTGCCTCCTTTTCCACAAATTTATATTTCATTGGCTATAAATAGATTACAGTGATCTAATTCACGAATTTATTTTCATAAGCCACTATTGCCTCTATTCCAACAATCCAGGCGGGAAGCATTTCATGATATATACTCACCACTTCATCAACCATTTTATGAACAGGAGACAAAAAATCCCCAGATGGAAATCCACCAATTATGCATATAACATCTTCTTCCATAATATCCTCGAGCTTTCTTCTCTCCCCATCCATGCTGAATAAAATTCTTTTTCCCTCCAGTTTATCAAGCAGTTTTTCTAAGTTTTCTTTTCTCATTTCCATTAAAGCTTCATTTTCAGGTGGCACCTTGCCATGCTCAAAAAGTTGTTCCATCAGTCCTTTAAATCTATTGTAATTCTTTATTATTCTCGTTTCTGGCTTGATATAAATAACTTCATCATTTCTTGTATGAACATATGTTCTCAGCATTCCTTCTTTATTCAGTATAGATTCGTTGGCAATGAGCAGAAAAACATGAACAATGTCTGGTCTTCCTCTTCTCTGCCATTGTTTCAATCCTTTCATTGCAGCATGATGCAGGGATGCATCTAAAATCTTGCTTTTACTATTTCGTACTGCTGGATGCTTTATTATCTTTTTAGGAATTATTTCAAGCTCGCTATCTGCCAGAATTAAATGCATCATGTTAGTATTTCTTCCAATGCATCTTCTTCTATTGCCATTTTTATTTCCTGTGCTATCCTCTGCCCTGTTGATAAGCCAGGCTGTATCAAATCTGCATAAGGGCTGCCGGAGATGTATAAATTGGTTCCTGCCACTATTCTGGCAGAAATTTCAAAAACTTTTATTTCAAGTTCATCAGTAACAACTGTTTCTAGGCAAAATGGCCCTATTATACCTCCAAAAAGCTCATAAGATTTTTCAACAACCTTTTTGCCCATTTCAAATACCTTCGGCAGCAAAGATTCGCGCATTACAATTGGTGTATTGCCTGTAACAACAAAGGATGGCTGTATCCCCATTTCCTCCAGTTCAGATATTGAGCCAAGGCGATGTGCTTCATCAATATTTGCCTCATCTCTTCTGTCTATTGATAGCAACTCCAAGCTTCCGTTGGCAACTCTGTAACCATCCTTTTTCAAAGGAGAGTAAAAGAAATGGATGTAGTATCTCGTGCCAATCAAAAATTCCTGAATGATATATGGCTTGCTTCTGTCAATTTTTTTCTTAAAATCTTCATAGTCCTTTGCAATGAAAAATCCTCTTCCCCCTTTAGCTCCATAATATTTCACAATAACAGGCCTGTTTATATCTCTCGCATCTTCAATAATCTCGGGCATTTTTAAGCCAGCTCCCTCCAGCCATTGCCTTTCCTTCTCTCTATCAGATTCCCATTCAAGCACTGCCTTATTACCAAAGGTTGGTATCTCCAATTTCAAAAAGTTGTCCGCGCCCATATATTCAACAAATGAGCCGTGAGGCACTATTACCGCATTTTTTGCATAAAATTTTTCTGCATATTCATTTATTTTCTTATAGCTATCGACAACAATAAATTCATCAGGTCTGCCAAGAGGAAATGCATCATAAAATGCGGGCTTTTCCCTTATTGCTATGCCGATGCTTTTAAATCCTTCCTTTCTTGCCCCATTAAAAATTTGAAGGCTTGAATGAGAACAAGCTGTTGCTATTGCTATGTTCCGCCTGTCATATTTATTTATAATTTCTTCTATTCCCATTACCCATTATATTCTAGCAATTTTTAAAAATTTTCTTTTTGTTTTTGGAAAAGAAGATAGTAATGCATAAATATACATAAATTATTTATTATTGGAGGCAGAATATGAGAAAGATATTGGTAATTGCAGGGGCAATGATACTATTGTCTCTTTCTTTAATGCCAGCTATTGCAAATATGAATACAGAGGAGCAGGAAAGAGGAACAGTCAGATGCTATATAATTGGTCCTGGAAAACTAGTAAAAAGAGAAGCAAGAATAACTGTGGAGGAAGCAAACATTATTGTAAATAAATTGCAAAAGGCTGTATATGCTTATCAACCATACAGAAACAGAGAAAATATGGAGCTAACTGATGAAGAAAAGGAGGAGATAGAAAAATTATTCGATGATGCGCTTGCCGAGCTTAAAAAAGCAAATATATTGCCGGCAGATATTGATGCCAAGGCAATTGGGCTATTGCCTGATTTTGGAATAGGCTTTCTGAATCCGATACTCAGTCTTGGTATAGGTTACAGCTATATACCTCTATACCCAGGAGAGGCATTTATTGGCTTTATGCTCCGTCCAATATTTGTGCAGTATTTCTTCCTTGGCTACACAGGATGCATTAATTTCCGATTGGTTCCACCACGTATGGAATACTGGGACTGGATGGGAACGCAAACTTTCATGATTCTTGGCTTCGTCGGAATATACCTTGACTTTGCAGGTATAGGCTTTGGATTCCCACCGATTCAATGCCTGATGGGAGAAGCTCTGTTGACTGCTGGAGTTGACTGGATATAATTCTTTTTCCCTTCTATTTTTTTATATATTTGTCAAGCTACAAATATAAAAACTATCCCTAATCCCATTCCTGTTATATATCCAGGCTGTTGAAAAATGCCAGGTGCTTTCCATATGCCAAAGAATATTATGCCTATGCCAAACTGCGAGCCATTTATTTCAAACGATGGAATAAAAGATCTTGTGTGTCCATCTTCATAATACCATAACACCATATGCCTCTTAATAATGAAATTTATGCCTGCTGGAAGAGAGTAGCCAGTGCCGTTTGTATCAAAAATGAAAGATATATTGACATCGCTGTTTCCCTCATATTTTTCTTCCCCGCTATAAACACAGGGAATAAAAAGAATCGCTATGACGAGAACAAATAACTTTCTCATGAATCTAAATTTATGAAGCATTTATAAATTTATCACAAGTTCTGGACATGAAAAAATGATTTTGTGACTCAAATTGCATCGCGTGTATTCATTACCAACAAATTTATTTATAAGTTCATATTTCCACCTTATGCAATGGCACGGAAGGAGCCAGAGAAAAGAAACTGGCGGAAGATATCGCCCATTCAGGAAGAAAAGGAAATATGAGCTTGGAAGAGATCCAATGCTGGCAACAATTGGCGAAGATCAACTCAAAAAAATAAGGGTGAGAGGAGGAAATTATAAGGTTAGGGTCATATCAACAAAATATGCCAACGTTACAAATCCAAAAACAGGGGAAACAAAGAAAGTTGAAATAAAAGACGTACTGGAGAATGCAGCCAATCCTCACTATGTCAGAAGAGATATTATAACAAAGGGGGCAATAATTTTGACAGAAATGGGAAAGGCTAAGGTAACTTCTCGCCCTGGTCAGCATGGATGCCTGAACGCCATTTTAATAGAGGAAGCGAAGGATGAGGGATAAATGGGTTATATGGCCCATCTATTTTGATATCGATGCAAGTAAAAAAGAAGGAAGGAAAGTTGGTAAAGAACTTGCTGTAAAAAATCCCACTGCGGATGAAATTTTTAAGGCGGCAAAAAAACTTGGGCTGAACCCAATCAAGGAGGAGAAGGCATATCCCAGTAGATGGTGGAGAAAGGAAGGAAGAATTTTGATTGATAAAAAGGAAAGAAAGGTTGAAATCATAAGAAAAATTGCAGAATATATTAAAGAAAATAGGGCCATGAGCCAAAGATGAAAAGTTTGAAATGAATTTTAAAAGAGCTAATACAAGATAGAAATTTCGTGTTTTTATTTCAATTTTTATAATACAGCTAACCTATGTCCTTTTTCGTTTCTTCCAAATTATTATCACTGCCATGAGTATTGCTACAAATATTCCCACCAGAAGGAACAATGCTTCAGCGTTCATGAATTCATTTGTTGATGTAATTGTATCGGGCTTTTCAATTATAGCAAATTCTTCGTAATGCGCTTTAATTTCATCGTCGCCCAAGGCCCTGTTGTAAATGCATACTTCATCTATTACGCCGTTAAATCCATTTAGCAAGTTAGTGTTTCCAGTGCCAATGTATAATGGGTCGTCATTAAGTGTAGCAGGAGTGTTTCCATCGCCAAATATCCAGCTGCCAGGTTTTTCTACACCATTTACATAAATTTTCGTGCTCAAAGCATTGCCAAAAGTATGGACTGCTACAACATGATACCAGTTGCCAGCTATTAATTCAGCATTTGTCGTTGAATAAGCCTTAAAACCAAGCGCATCCCTGATTAGGAATCTTATTTTGCCATCAAGGATTCTAAGGTCATAATTGCATCGTGATGAATCGAGACTGCCTTTCACAATTACAGAACGATCAACAGTATCTATTGTATCTTGCTTTAACCAAGCTTCAATAGTTATTGTGGTATCGATATCAAGATCTGGAGAATCTGCAATAGAAACATAATCATCCACCCCATCAAACTTCAATGCTTTGCCTGAGATTCCATCTGTCCAAGTTGCACCATAAATCGTTCCATGATTCCCGTTTCCACTGCTATCTGATACAGTTATGCCATCCCCTTCATCAAAATGATACCATGCAACGACCTCGCTTTCAATCGATGCAGCTTTGCTATAATCCATGACATTGGGTGAAATCATGAGAGCTCCGATTGCAAACCAGCCCACAATTCCTACAACCAGTATTTTATTTCTCATTTTCCTCAACCATATTACTTATTGCATCCCTTCCCCACCTCCAATGAGAAAGGACTTTTTGATATTAAACAGATGTTTTTATTTAACATTTTTGTCGAAATTCGGATAACGTTTGGGGGATATGTGAAGTTTGCAATAGCAAATTTTGGGCATAGCCGAAGGTGCGCGAAGATTTTTTTATTCTTTTTCTTGAGATATTTTTTTCCATCTTTTGCTTATTTCTTTAAGTAATTGTCTATATTCGTTACTTCTAACAAATCTTGGAATAATTTCTGGCTGTATAGTTAACATACTCAAAGCTTCTTTAACTTCCTTATCCCGTTCAAAATTTTCGAAGCCAAATAACTCGAATATAGTTATAATAATAAACCATACTATTCGTTGGTAAATTTCTAACCATCGATTTAATTCTTTTTCTTCATACCGTACGATTGCTGGGCAACCAATACATTCGGGATGTAACTCAAAGAATTGGAAATTTGGATGTAAATATTGATTCAATAACTTGAAAATATTTTTCTCGAGCCAGTTTTTCCATTTTCCTCTTAAAGCTCTAATCTTTACTAAAAATTCTAGAGAAAATGAATAATCTAACTTTTCCTTGATTTTGTTGTCATTACGGATTTTCTTATATAACTCTTTCGAAATTATATAGTCACCTTCCAACCAATTTTCAAAATCATTCCAGTCCAGATAATTCTGTGCCATCCCAAATTGAAAGTATAATCCCGCCAAAAAGCTCTCTATAGGCGGCCGTAATGTCTGGAAAGCATTTCTGTAATGTCCATGAAAGGCTAAAAAGAAACTACATCTTAAATCTCTAATTATTTGTATAAGAACATATTGAAGTGGTTGTGTTTCTTTTTTAAACATCTCATTAAGCTTTACCTCTATTTTGCAGAGAATTTCTATGGATGTTCCAACTACACAAGGTAAAAATTTTTCATGAACAGATCTATGTGCTATATAGTATTCTCCTCCAACATTTTTCCTCTTTAAAGTAA
>JAJRYN010000048.1 GCA_024275755.1 archaeon
CTGATAATGGCTTTACAACCCTTGCTTGGTGTGGCAGATGCAAAAGAAGTGTTTGCAAATTTTGGAAACAGAGCTGTATTTTTTATCCTTGCCTCTTTCATGCTTGTTGCAGCAATTGAAAAATATGGATTGCATAAAAGAATGGCTGTAAAATTTCTTAAAATGTTTGGAGAAACACCAAAGAAATTCATATTTGGTGTTATGCTGACTGGTGCTCTCCTTTCATTCATAATGCAGGAGCATGGTGTGGCAGCCATCCTTTTGCCCATCCTTCTTCATGTTTTGCTGCTGGTTCGTGTTGTGCCAAAAGAGAGTAATTTCGGCATAGCCACAATGCTTGCCTTGACATATGGCACCACAATAGGAAGCTGGGGAACATTGCTTGGAGGTGCGAGAAATCCTCTTACCATAGCTTTCCTCGATGAATTTGGTTACAATATCTCATTTCTTGACTGGATGAAAATTAACATGCCCATAGTTATAATAACTCTTCCAATAGTTGCTGCAATAATTTTCCTACTCTTCCCTCCTGAAATAAAGAGTATTGGAAAGGCAATAGAACAGATAGAAAAAGATGTTGGTAGAAGGAAAATGGGACAGAAAGAAAAAATGGTGTTTGCAGTTTTAATTGCCACCATAATACTCTGGATTTTCTTTTCCGATCTGATAGGTGTGGCAATTATAGCATTGATTGCCGTGATATCTCTCTTCATGCTTGGATTGGTTGACTGGGAGGATATTGAGGGAAGAGTACAATGGGGGATAATACTAGTTTATGGAGGAGCAATTACAATGGGAAAAAGCTTGGAAGCCACTCATGCCGCCTACTGGATTGCAAATGGAATGGTCTCTTTATTCAAAAATGAGTATGCCATACTCCTCTGCATAATTTTGCTGACTTTTATCCTGACAAATTTAATGAGCAATACAGCAGCAGTTGCAACAATGCTTCCAATTTCCATGAGCATAGCAAGCAGAGCAGGAATGTCTCCCGTTATAGCGGCGATGGCGACTGCTGTTGCAGGAGGAGCAGCTTTCATGTTCGTTGTAGCTACACCAGGAATGGCAATCTCATATTCCTCTGGCTATTTAACACAGCGTCACATGGCAAAAGCAGGTATTTTAGCAGGAATGGCCAGCATAATAATCATTTTCCTTGTAGCTATATTTTACTGGGATATGGTTTTGGGGCTGTGAAAAATTTTACTCAAACGAAATGGTGTGATGTTGCAACATTTTGTTCATGCAATTACGAGACAAGGGTATTGCCTTCGTTCTTCTAATGGATGCCATTAAAATCCAAATTGCAAAAAAGTTTATATTTCCTACATCTATATTTTCAATGGAAGTGTTCAAAAGACTGTTGTTGCCAATATCTTCAGAATTCTTTTCTGAAAATGTTGCCGAAAGAGCGGAAAAATTTGTTGAATTGTTTGGGAGCAAGGTGTATGCTGTTTATATAATAGAGGAGAAAACGCTAAGGAAAGTGGACGAAATTGCTGAACCATTCCTTACAGAAAAGCAGAGAAAGGAAATGGAAAAAAATATAATTGAGAAAAACAAGGGTGTTGCAAACATAATATTTGAAAAAATTGCAGAGTATATACCTGATTTTGAGAGAGAAATTATTGTTGGTGAATTTTCAGATGTTATTATGAAAAAAGCTAGGAAACATAATGCAACATGCGTTATGATGGGTTTCGAAAAAGAATGTTTCCTTAGGTACCGCCTCCTGGAGAATATCAAGATACCTGTATGGGTGGAAATAGGAAAAGGAGAGAATATACTAGGGGTATGTTCCAATCTGGCTCCAAATGTCAGAGTGCCAAAATTTACTCTAAAATTTGCTGAAAAATTTGGCAAAAAAGCATATTTTATTTATGTTATAGACACAGAAGAAAAAATAGAAGTGGACGAAAAGGGGGTAAAAAGAGAAAGAACAATGGAAGAACTAAGGCAGGCAGCAGAGAAATTTGCTGCCAGATATAAAAAGTATGCTGATGTTAAAATTGCAGTTGGAAGCATTGAAGGAGAAGTGGCAAAATACGCAGATGAAGTGAATGCTGATGTCGTAATTATTGGAAGAGAAATGAAAAAAAGGAGAATATTTAGCAGAGAAATCAAAAAAGAAATGATAGAAAAAATAAAACACTCATTACTATTCTTAAATTAGATTCAATTAGTGATAGCAAACCTTTTTATTTGGGTATTTCATATGCCTTTATGGATGATTTGACATCCTTAACTTCCAGAGAACTAAAGGGAGAACTAAGGAAGGCAGAGGAAAAATATCGCCAGTTGTGTGAGAAAAGAGATGAGCTGAATCAGAAGGCAAAGCTTTTAAGAGAAGAAAGAGACATGCTCAATGAAGAGAAGAAAAAGCTTATTGAAGAAATGAAAAAAGCAAAAGAGACAAGAGACCAGCTTGTTGCAAAGATGAAGGAACATAAAAAAAGGAGAACAGAATACCAGCAGCAGGCTAGGGAATTAATAAAAAAGAAGAGGGAGCAGAGAGGCAAATACAGGGGGAATAGCATATTTTTGAAAGCTGAAGAATTAAAACTGGAAATAAGAAGACTTGAGTACGAACAGGAAACAGTCCCCATGGATCCCAAAGAGGAAGAGAGAATAATAAATGAGATAAAGGAAAAGAGAAAGGAATATGAAAGATTGAAGGCACAGCTAGAAGAACAGCAGAGTGTTGAAATTGATCTTGAAAATCTGGATAAGGCAATAAGCCAGTTGTTTGAACTAGCGGATAAAGAGCATGAAATGGTGGTCAAGTATTACAAGGAAAGCCAGGAATACCACAATAAATTTGTTAAGCTCGTTGAGGAGATAGCCAAGTTAATTAATGAGGCAAATCAGAAGCACAAAGAATATCTGGAAATCAAAAGAAGAGCAGATGAATATCATCGCAAAGCAATGGAGATGAGAGGAAAAATACTGGCTATAAGAAAGGAAAGAAGGGAAAGGTATGAAAAAGCAATGAAAATGCTTGAAGAATTCAACATAAAAGCAAGAAAATTCATGGATGAAGAAGAACTTGATAAATTCATAGAGGAAAACATGGAAAAACTGAAAAAGGAAGGAAAAATATCTATTGGATTATAATGGCAGGCATTGCTATAGTTGGCTTGCAATGGGGAGATGAAGGTAAGGGAAAAATAACCGATTATTTTGCCAGCCAAGCAGATTGTGTGGTGAGATACCAGGGGGGCAATAATGCTGGACATACTATTGTTATAGGGGAGAGAAAATACAAGCTCCATTTAATACCTTCAGGCGTTTTGCAGAATAAAAAAGTGGTTATAGGAAATGGAGTCGTTGTTGATCCAGCAGTTCTTTTAAAAGAAATAGAAATGCTCCGTCAGCATAACATAGAGCCAGATTTAATGGTGAGCGATAGAGCAAATGTTATAATGCCATATCATCGTATGCTGGATGGAGCAGAGGAGGCATTGTTAGGAAGCAAAAAAGTAGGCACAACAAAAAGAGGCATAGGACCATGCTATTCTGACAAAATAGCCAGACATGGAATAAGAATGAGAGATTTGCTGAATGAGGAGGAATTTAGAGAAAAAATGGAAAGAATAATGCCAATAAAGCAAAGAATACTGGAAGTATATGGCTTGGAAAAAATCGACGAAGAAAAATTGATTGAGGAATATCTAGCATATGGAAAAGAACTCGAGAAGTATATAGGAGATACAATTTATTTCCTAAATAGCATAATTGATGAAAAGGAAGTTTTATTTGAAGGTGCTCAGGGCATATTGCTCGACATAGATTATGGAACATATCCTTTTGTAACCTCTTCCAGTCCTGTTACAGGAGGGATATGCACAGGAGCTGGCATAAGCCCAAAGAAAATTAAGAGAATAATAGGGGTGGCAAAAGCTTATGTCACAAGAGTAGGAATGGGTCCAATGCCTACCGAAGAAAAAGGAGAAATAGGCGATTTTCTGGCGGAAAAGGGAGGAGAGATAGGAACAACCACCGGAAGGCGAAGGAGATGTGGATGGATTGACTTGGTGGCATTAAGAAAATTTGCACGAGTAAATGGCCCTGATAACTGGAACATTACAAAATTAGATGTATTATCAGCGTTTGATACCATTGGAGCAGTGGTAGGATATACACTGGATGGAGAAGAAATTTTCTCTCTTCCTTCTCGATCAGAAGATCAAGAACGGATTGTCCCTATTATCGAAGAATTTGAAGGATGGGAAACAGATATATCTGAAATAAGATCATACGAAGACCTCCCAGAAAAAGCGAGAAATTTCTTAAATTTCATAGAAGATGAAACAGGGGTTCGAGTAAAATATATTGGAGTGGGAGCAAGTAATGACGCAATAGTAATCAAATAGAAAACCCAAATCCTATGAAGAACGAAATAGAAATTTCTCAGTCAGATTCAGGAATACGCCTTGAGAGATATTTTCAAAAAAAATTTCAACAGATTCCA
>JAJRYN010000049.1 GCA_024275755.1 archaeon
AACATCTTTTGAATAAATCTCTCCTTCTTTTATTTCATAATCTGCATTTTCCATGTTTAATGGCACTGCTGGAGGAGATGGTGCTATCTTCTTGCTCAATTTTATTGTTTCTATATTCTTTGCTTCAACTTTTATTTCATTTATTTTTGTTCCTGCTGGAAATACATATGTTTTTGTGTAGTATGGAAGCATTGGATAGCCAGGATTGTAAAGATAACTTGCATTATCAATATCAAGCAGACAATATTCTCCATAATCTATTATTTCAATCCTATCATTTTTGTGCCCAAATCCTGCATTTATGAATGGAAGAAAAAGAAGAGCAAGAAAGATTGCAATGATTTTTTTCATGGATATGCCCTCCTTAAAAGACGTGGGAATGGTGTGGCATCTCTTATATGTTCAAGTTTGGCAATCCAGCATAAAAATCGCTCCAATCCTAGTCCAAAACCTGAGTGCGGGACAGAGCCGTATCTACGCAAATCAAAATACCATTCATAGTTTTTAATATCTGCTCCATCTTTCTTAAGTCGTTCAATCATTGACTCTATATCTTCTTCTCTCTCCGAGCCACCTATTATTTCTCCATAGCCCTCAGGAGCTATCATATCTGCACATTCAACAGTCTTTCCATCTGGCGAGATTTTCATGTAAAATGCCTTGGATTCAACAGGAAAATTAGTTACAAAAATTGGCTTTTCCTCGCCTTCCGCCAGCGCTTTTTCATGCGGGGCGCCGAAATCATCGCCCCATTGAATATCAAAGCCCTTATCCTGCAAAATTTTGATTGCATCCTTGTATTTTATTCTTTTGAAAGGTGGCTCCACAACCATCAAATCTTCAGGATTTCTGCCCAGATATTCAAGCTGCTCTTTACATCTTTTGGCAATATTCTGGCATACATAGCTCACCATTTCTTCCTGTAATTTCATGTTTTCCTCATTTTTCACCCATGCTTCCTCCGCCTCAAGATGCCAGTATTCTATTAAATGCCTCCTTGTCCTTGATTTCTCGGCCCTGAATGAAGGGGTTAAGCTCCACACTCTTTCCAGCGAGAAAATTAACGCTTCCAAATACATCTGGGCTGTCTGGCTCAAATATGCAGTTTGTCCGAAATAATCGAATGAGAAGACAGTTGCTCCTCCCTCAGCGGCGTTCATTGTTATTACGCTTGGTGTGACTTCCCAGAATTCATTTTCATCAAACCATTCTCTTATGAATTTTAACATGCTTGCTTTTAATTTCATAACTTCTGTCATTCTTCTTGATCTCAGCCAGAGATGGCGATTGTCCAGCAAAAACTCGACACTCTGATATTCTGTAATTGGAAACTCCTTGGCAAAGCCAATCACGTTGAACTTTGTTGCATGTATTTCCTTTCCTCCTGGAGCGCGTTCATCTTCATGTATTACTCCCTCTACCTCCACAGATGACTCTATCAATGCCTTATCTGCATTTTTAAAATCCTCATCAGCAACTTTACTCTTCTCAACTATAACCTGCATTATGCCAGTTGAGTCTCTAATCACAACAAAAACAATTTTTCCGCTGCTTCTCTTCCTATAAATCCATCCTCTTATCTTTGCAGGCTCTCCTTCTTTTTTCTTGAGTGCATCCCTTATTTTTTCGAATTCCATTGTTTTAATAACATTGTATCATAAAAATTTTTACCTGCTGGAGAAGGTACAAATCTATCCTATTTCCCTCACTTCATCATATATCTGTTGCAAAATTTCCTTATAATCCGCTTTTCCACTTTCCACCAAATCCATTTCCTCCTCAATTTTCCTTGTTCTCTCCTCGCTAACAAAATTTTCATAATTATGGCTGAGAAAATTGTAGATTTCAATGCCTCTCCTAGTAGGCAAAATTTTTCCATTTTTTTCAATTACATAATCCCTGATAAAAAGCTTCTCAACTATTGTTGCATATGTTGATGGCCTTCCTATGCCCTTAATGCGCATGTCATGTATAACTTCTGATTGAGTATACAATGGCTTTTTAGGCAGATATTTTATGATTGCTTTCTTTCTAAATTTTCCAACCGGCAGTTCATTTTTTACCCATACTGCTTTATACAATTCGTAAGCTTTTCCTCTTGCCTCGACAACCCTTTCCTCCTCCATCTCTCTTCCATCATATTTTACCCTGTATTTTTTTATTCTCACACCATATTCCTTACACTGGCTTGCCATGAAGCGGCGGAAAATTAAATCATATAAAGCTAAATGCTGCCAGTCAATCTCTTCAACCTGCAAAACCTTTTCATGAATTAAGCGTTGCAACAAATTCTTGTCCCAGGGGCGAGTTGGCCTAATACATTCATGTGCTCCTTCTTTGAAAAATTTTCTTGCTTTGAAATCCTCGCCAAGATATTCTTTTGCCACTTTCAAGCCAGCATCGCTTACCATTGTTGAATCCGTTCGATGATATGTTATAAGTCCACTCTCGAACAAAGCCTGGGCTATTTTCATTGCTTTATTTGCCGGCATTTTTAAAATTGCATTTGCATCCTTAAGCATTTCATCTGTCGTATATGGTGGCAACGGTTGCCTCTTTTCCTCCTTTTCCTCAATAAGCTCAATTTCAAGCTCGACTTCCTCGCTTTCAATGCCTTCCAGAATCAATCCAAAGTCTTCTATTACTCCAACCCTCCTCTTTTCCTTATGCTCCTCAGCTCTTTTTATTATCCATCCCAAAACAGGTGTCTGAGCTCTTCCTGCAGAGAGATTCCTGTTATTGAATACATGCCATAATTTCTGGCTCAAGCAAAAGCCAATCCATCTATCTTCTATTCTTCTCACAATCTGCGCTTTCACCAAATTTTCGTTTATGCTGCGTAAATTTTCCATTGCTGCTTTTATCGCCTTTGGCGTTATTTCATGAAACTCCGCTCTTTTTATTTTCCCACATCCTGCAAGCAAGTTTGCAATATCCCACGCAATCTTCTCCCCTTCTGCATCTGGATCAGTGCCTATTATAATTTCTTCCACTTCATAAGCAATTTTTCTCAATGCATTGATCCTGCTCTTTGCATCATCTATATTTTCGCTCCCGCATTTTATACATTTATCGCTCTCCTCAGTAAACTGATAGCCACATTCTCTGCATCTTTTTATAGAAGAATAAACTGGAATGAATGTTCCGTTTAATTCAACTCCATGAAAACCTCTGTTTGTTATCAAATCTGTTACATGCCCCAAGCTAGCTGTGATTAGCAATACATATTTTTCTGTAGCAACTTCATATGCAATTGCACTATCAATAACCTTTATGCTCGGCTTTCCAAAAAATCTGGCAATTTGTTTTGCTTTTGTTGGGCTTTCTACAACAAACAAAGCTGGCTTAATTAAATCCTCTTTCATACCCTTCTTCACTTTTCTGCTCTCCTCTATATCCTTCTTTAACGCATCAAAATCCACGTCTTCCAGCTTTTTAAACTCAATGTCATAATAGCTTGCTCTTTCCAGAAAAGCGTTCAGCAAGTCAATATCATCCTCAAGAAGAAATGAGGCACCTTTTGTTATGCCTCCTGCAAGTAATCGAGAAGTTCTGCCTGCTCCCTGAATGTAGGTTCTTATGTCGGGAAATATTATTTCTCCTTTTCTCAAAACAAAATCCTTTTCCTCTTTAACGCCTTCCTCCATTATCATTTTTATTTTTTCTTTCAGCTCGTAAAACTCCTTCCTCTTTTCTATATTTGGCAGGATAGGAATGAATTTTTTGATCTCCTCTCTTTGTCTAAATAAATTTGCAATGAATTTAATCATTGCAGGGCTGAGGGCGTCGATTTCTTCAATTTTTATTCTTATTACAGGGGCACCAATAAAAACTGCATACTTTATCTCCTTTGGCAAATCAATTCCTCTTATCAATGCCCCATAATAATAGGCTGTGCCAATAAGATAATCAATTTTTCCCTCCTTAAATGCATTAAATGCTTCCTTATTTTTTGAAGTAACCAGCCCTATATTGAATTCATCTTTCAGCTTTTCATGCCATTTCTCGCATTCCTCTATACTCCTCGCATATATTATGCCCCCTTTGCCCATTTTGCTCAATATCTCCTTTATTTTCTCCTCGCTTTCCTCATTGACATAAATGTCCTCAATATTCCTTATTGTAAAATATGATGAGCCAATGTCAAAATTCAGGAGTTGCCTGAATAACTCGGCTTTCTTTCCCTTTTTTGCGGTAGCTGTTGAAACCATTAAGATTCCTTTTGCCTTTCCCTTCCATTTTCCATCATAATAAAAGCCCAGCAAATGCAGAATTCTGTCTATATTTCTGGATGCTTTAAGAATGGCATCGACATCATCAACAAAAATGAAATTGAAAGTCAAATCCTTCAAATCCTCAAAATGCTTTGCGAGAAATTGAGTGGTTGTAATTAAAACGCTGAATTTTTTCTCCCTTAATCTCTCAAAAAATTCCTCCTTTTCCTTTATTTTGCCATGGTAAAATATTATGCCCTCGTTGCTCACTCCCGTTCTTTCAGCAATTTTATTTATTGTCTCCACTGCCTGCTGAACGAGTAGAGTAGTTGGAAAAATCAGATAGCTTTTCCTGCCTTTCGTTGCCAGAAACAAGGATATTGCTATTCCGAAGGAACTTTTTCCTATTCCTGTTGGGGCAACAGCAGCAAAACTTTCTCCTCTCAATATCCTTTTAGCCCAGAATTTCTGTAAAGCTCTTGCCTTTCCTATGCCTCTCTCAAAAAATTTCAGGAATTCCTGCAATAGCTTCTCTTCCTCAAAATAGCACAGTGGCCTGTTCTTTTCCTTACACTTGTTTTCGAAAATTTCTCCTGTTTCTAGATCCTTACTGCATATGGGACAGAGATTGGCATATTTTGCTTCAATCATGCAGCTTTTCCTTTATTTTGTGCAATAGCTCAGCAGGGCTCTTCACTGGATATTCAATTTTTTCCAAGATTTCCTCTGCATCTTTTCCCATTATCTTCATTCCATGCAGCCTTTCCTTCAAAGCTTCCTTTTCAGCTGGAAAATCCATGCCTTTTATTGCCGCCAATACATGAACTGCCCAGTCTATTCCTAAAGCTTCCACTTCCTCTTCATTTATCTCTATCTTTTCCAGCTCGCCTTTCTGCTTCAGCGTCTTGTAAGCAAGCTTTGCTATCCCCCCTGCAATGTGCTCATTTGGCTTTTCTCCTCCCTCCATTATATAGCTCTTCACTTTTTCTTCGTCAGCAGTAGCTATATTCTTTGCAGTCTGCTCTGTTATGCCAAGTATCTCTGCTATCTCACGATATGTCTTTATTGTCTCATTTTTCAGCACAATGACATAAGCTGCCTCTGCTAAAGATGGCAGCCACGTTAAGTTGCGATACTCAACCAACTTTTTCAACCCACCAAGAATTCTTATACTCTCCATAAAAACTTTTTCTGCCATCTCATCAACATTTCCCCCTTTTGCCTTTGTTATTATCTCCATTTCATCACCTCCTTATATATTCTGCCAGAGGAGCAATAATTTTAACGATGCCAAGCTCAGTAATCTCAAACACCCATGTTCTGGAATCATGCCCACTTAACCTGCACCCATCAATCCTTATAAGCCTTATAACATCTCCAATTGGCTTTTTGTATAGCGAAGCTTCTCTCTGACTCATAATGAGCTTTTTATCAACAACTATGGTGCCATCAACAATATGGGCGACAGCAAGCCCGCCAGCAGCTTCAACACTCTCACTTGCCTGAGCAGAGCGTTTTTGTGAAACAAATAAACCTGTCTGCCTCCACTTCTTCAGGAAATTGAAAAACTGCCTTACAATCTGGCGTGCCATCACTTCCTTATGC
>JAJRYN010000050.1 GCA_024275755.1 archaeon
TATCCTGATGGAAATATAAGCGAAAAGTTTTCATGGAAAGCAAATTGGCCAACTGATGGAGAAATTGATTTTGAATTTACAAAGGATAACTCATATCTTGCTTTATGGGGTGCCTCGCTGCTTGGAGATTCTTCAGTGAGTGGGAAAATAACAAAAGATAAAATAGTCGTGAGAAAAAATGTTTCCGACACCCCTCTGGAATTTGTTTCTATTACAGAACAATATTTGATAGCAGGCGAAGGAGAGGTCAGCATAGTCCCAGAGATACGTGATGAAAATGGCATACTCATTTTAAAAGGATGGGGAAATTTGACAGATGAAATTCCTCCAGAGGAATGGGAAAATTGGAAAGAGTTTGTTCAGGATTTAACTGGAAAAATTGGAAATTATATCTGGACACACAAAATAGAGATAGCAGGTGGAATATTTATAAAGATAACCACAGGCATACCAGGCTTTGTATTGACGATGCCAGCAAAATATATTGCAAAGGCGTTAGGTTGGATTAGCGTGCCCCTATCCTATGGAGATGTGCAGCACTTTAAAGAGGTGATGGAGGCATATAATCAATCAACACATAACTATGGGATTATAGAATATGGATATGGCGGGTGCGTTCATTATTGCAAACTGTATGTCATAACAAATGAAAGCGGGATGAGTGTTTATTTAACGGAAGGAAAAGCAATTTTGGAAAGTCAAAATGAAAGCATTAATATAACAGCTGGAGAGAGTGCAACTATTTTAAGCAATGGTTCTATTACAACTCCAAAAGCATTTGATGAGGAGGAAATAAAGGAAAGGACTGGATTAACCATGCAAACTTTATGGAAAGCAAAAGAAGTTGAATTGAAACAGTATATTCTATGCAAAAAGCTGGATGAAAATGATATGCCAGTAAAAGCCACAACAAATTTTTCTACCAAGGATACAGTATATGCATGGTTGAGTCTTTCAAATACATCTCAAGGGGACAAAATAAAATGGATTTTTGAGGGGCCCAATAATATTGTCAAAGAGGTAGACTATACAGTAAACTGGAGTGGCAATGGTTACTGCTATGCATGGTTGCCCCTTGATAACTATGGGGAAAATGGTGTTGGGCAATGGAAAGTAACAGCATATATCAATGGAGAGAAAGCAGGAGTCGCTTATTTTGACGTTAGTGCAAAAAAAGGCATACCAGGTTTTGAAATAATGTTACTAGCTCTGGCAATCTTATTGGTTTTAAGGAAAAGGAAATGATCCTTTATCTATATGATGACCTTTCACCGATTAAATCGGGCATTTTCGCTGATTTAGCCTTGTTTTTACAGAGGCTCTGCAACTCATAGACACGAAAAGAATTTAGGCGAAGCATGAAAGTTTCAATCCTTGTTTTAAGGAAATTTTTTGCAACTACATGAGGTGCAAATGAAGATATACAGGCAAGGTTGTTTCAATCCTTTTTATGAAGATTTTTTTTCTGCAACCATAGGAAAGATTGATACAGAATATACCAGAATAGCGTTTCAATCCTTTTTTTGTAGAGACTTTTTCTGCGACAAAATGAAGGATGAATGGAGTTTAAAAGGAAAAGAATTTCAATCCTTGTTCATGCGGACTTTTTTTGCGACAAGCAGCAGATACAGTTTATTTTGGATCTGAACTGAAGATGTTTCAATCCTTATTTATACAGACTTTTTTTTGCGACAAGATTTCCCGACTTGCAAGATGAAAAAGATGCCAGTTTCAATCCTTATTTATACAGACTTTTTTGCGACTAGACAAGAGTCATAGGAGGTTAGGAAATATGCTAGCGTTTCAATCCTTTTTTATGCAGACTTTTTTTGCGACAGCGACAGAATTAAAGTGATGTGTCATAACTGCGGGGTTTCAATCCTTTTTTTGCAGACTTTTCTTGCAACAAGGTGATGTGGAAGCATGGGCGGAAAAAACGCTGGGGTTTCAATCCTTTTTCGTACAGACTCTTCTTGCAACATACCATAATGGATATTACATAAATAAAGATGGCATAGTTTCAATCCTTTTTCGTACAGATTTTTTTGCGACACGAACTGAAGGCACGAATGTTTGATGAATGGAGGCAAGGTTTCAATCCTTTTTATACAGACTTTTTGCGACTTGACTTGCATTCTGCATGGCATCTTTACCGTGGTATGTTTCAATCCTTGTTCATGCAGACTTTTTTGCGACAAAAGGAAAGGCTTACAAGTGGATATGCAAGATAGCTAAGAAGTTTTAATCCTTTTTCGTACAGATTTTTTTGCAACAATGTGAGCTACTGTTATAATGGAGGATGGTATCATGGGTTTCAATCCTTCTTTTTATAGATTTTCTTTGCGATAGATGCATGGAGTTTTTATGACATCTGGCACTGGTGGTCTCAATCCTTTTTCTTTAGAATTTTTGCAACTCCTCTTTTTTATAATCTTTTTTCCCATATAAATTTATTCTTTACATCCAGTACAATGACAGGAGAAATATCACATATAAACAAATGAGTGCTATGCCTGTCTTTTTTCCAATCCATTTTTCTTTTAGTATGAATGGAGTGATTAGCGTGACCAAGATGAAAAATATAATTGCTGGAGATGCCAAATTAATAGGTATCTTGTTTAATATGGCGGCGAAGCCAAGCACTAAGCCGAGATTCATTACATTGCTCCCTATAACATTTCCCACAGCTATGCCGTGATGCTTCTTTATCGCAGCAATGGCAGTTGTTGATAATTCTGGCAAAGAAGTGCCGAAGGCAACAATGCTTGCTGCAATTGCAACTTCTTTTACTCCTAAAAATACTGCAATATTGACTGCTCCATTAACTACAGCATCTGCCCCTATTGCAACTCCAAATATGCCAAGGATAAAGAAAATTACTGCAAGTACAGGCGGCAGACTTGGCTTTCTTTTCTCTCCTTCCATTCCTCTTCCCTTTAATAGATAAACAAAGATGATATAGAGTGAAATCAAAATGATGCCATCGTAAATTTGCAGAACTCCATCCAAAGCAAGAAATATTGTTATGAAAGATACAGCCAGCATGCTAAAAGAATCCTTCAATGCAAACTTACTTGGCTTTATAGCAGTTATTATCATTGCAATTCCAAGTATGAGTAAAACATTTGTTATATTGCTCCCTATAACATTCCCCCATGCTGTTTCAGTATGGGATTGATAGGATGCTATCCCGGAAATTGCAAGTTCTGGCAAAGAAGTGCCGAAAGCAACGATAGTAAGCCCTATGGTATGCTCACTTATGCCTAATTTAGAAGCTATACCCACAGCACTTTCAACAAAAAAATCGCTTCCTTTGATAAGTATAAAGCATCCAGCCGCCAGAAAAAATATTGAATTATAAAAAGAAGGGGCTATTTTAAGAAAATAAATGAGATAGGCAAGAAGCAAAAGCAGGGGAATATAAATCATCTCTGTTGCTTTCATGTTCCATCTCTTAATGGCAATATAAATATAAAGCAATTGTGATATTTGTTAGCACTTGTCGGAAAAGAAATATTAAACTCAAA
>JAJRYN010000051.1 GCA_024275755.1 archaeon
ATTGCTCTATCGTACTTAAGAGGAGGAAGAAAAATTTACAGAAAATTATCCGCAATAGCATGCATAATGATTTTCCTCTATCTAATATCGAGAAAAATATATCTCATGATATAAAAAGAAGAAAAGAGGGAGGGAGCTAAAGCAAAGACATATCTGGTATTATTTCTCTTCCAAATATTTGCATGAGCCACTCGCTGAGTTTTTGGAGACAATTCAATAGAACATTGTATTTAACAGGTATGCTAATTTCTAGAGTTGCCCAATCACCTTCCGCATCATGAACATCCTTGGCTTTGGCTTTTATCACATATGTGCCCTTGACATCCCAAGTATGTCTTAGACTAATTTTTTCTCCTGAAGCGTATGGGCCGAGCCATCCTTCTGTATTTCCATCCCCCCAGTCTATCCAGTAATACACCCCTTCACCTTCTGGATCTGCTGCAACAATTTCATATTCATACTCTTCATCCACTTTCCCTTCTGTTGGTCCTGTGATGGTCGGGGAAGCAGGTGCTTCATTTAAGGTCAAAAGATATTTTATTGTCTCCCGAATTGTGATATTCGCTGCCTCCATGGCATCCTTTACAGGAATGGAAGCTTTCACATGAATGAAACCCGCTGCCTTACATGGATAGGGATCCTCTGTAGAATTATGCATATCCTGATACCACATGCCAAGATAGGCCATATACTCACACAGATAGGCTCCTGGATTGCCATTCCAGTCAATCCATGCTCTGATTGATGTTTGATTATTTACAGCATCTGCGATCGCCTGAACAGGAAGAGTTGAATGACGTACATAGCCGGGCGGCACGCTATCATCTGGTGGACAAGGTGTAGGCTGATAAGGTGGTTTTTCATCATCTATCCAGCTATCGAGATTTCTCGCATTATATTCAATTTCCCATGGGCCTCTCCCTGCACCAAAACTTATTATTGCAATAGGATGGATTTTGGCGGTAATATTCCAGAAATCCTCCCATGTATCCTGATAATCAACTTCAAATGTTCCATTATATGTTCCAGGGGTTGGGAAAAAGGCATAAATATTGTAGCCATAACCTTCCCAGTTTCCCCCTTTCCATCCTCCAGGATTTAAATAAGAACTGTTGCTAAATGGTGCAATCATTCTGCCTGTGGGATCCCAGTATCCGGTAACCATTATATTTCGAAGTTCAGCAGATTGCACATTGTCTGCATTATCAATTTGCTTGCCACTGCCCAAAAAGGATACAAAGGTAACATTAGCTAGCAGAATCGCCATACAAAAAACTATACCTTTCCCCAATAATATATCCCTCCTCATATTTTTGCCTCCAAATCTATATCAGCCATTATTTATAAACGTTACAATAGGAAGGCAGTTTATCTGCCACTACTGCCTTCAATAAAAATTGTTTCATTTGGCGGCAGCTTCCTTATGCTGTTTTTGGTTATAACTATTTCTTTAGTTGGATTCCAGTCATAAATGGTTTTCCTCGGATTATGCACTATTTCAACCAGATAAAGACCTTTAAAATATTCATACTCGTAAACAATTCTCCCAATGCAACCCTTGTATTTTCCATTTACTATCTTAACGTATTTTCCTCCGTTTTCTACCCTTTCCTCCATGTTCTCGCCTCCTCTCGATACGAAACAGCTGTGTAAAGATAAAAGTTGCGTAATGTTTTTAAATACTAAATTGAAATATACAAATAATTGCTAAAATTTTTTTAATCAATACCATTTTTTCGTGTTTCTTCTTTCAAAACATTAAGGATAAAAAGTGCCCGGACCGGGATTCGAACCCGGGTCGAGTGCTTG
>JAJRYN010000005.1 GCA_024275755.1 archaeon
AGTTATTCTATATTTAAAATCTTTTAATTTCTCGGACTGCATATTTCTTTCAGCCTCTGTTACTATTTCTATTATTCTTCTAAGTAGTTTTTCATTTTCTATCCTAGCCCCACATAGGATACAAAATTCAGCATCAGGTGGGTTTTCATTTCCACATTTTAAACAATGAACCATTTTCTAAATATAAAAATAATTGATTATTTATAAATTGTATTATAAAAGTTTAGAAAATAAAAAATATCAATGAAAATATGAGTGAAATTTTAAAAATAATTATCCCATAAAACATTATGATAGAGAGAAAAGAAACTCCATCTAAAAATGATTATAAAAAAATTATTGAAAACGTAGATTCAATAAATAAGAAAATGGATGACTTAACCAAAGATATAAAGGATTTAAAATTAAATCAAAAAGAGGCAACTTACTGGAATCTTATGGCTTATGCAATTACCGTTATTGCTCTTGCCCTGACTGCATATTATGGGATACCTACTAAACCAAATTATGTAATAATTCTTCTGTATGTGTTATTGTTAGTGGGTTTCTCCATACTGACCTATGCGTCCCTTAGTTTTTTATGTCATGTAATTTTATCGAGAAAATCTAAGTAATTCTTTAACATATCTTATTTTACTTACTCTTTTATTTGGCAAACACCTATCATTTTTCATTAATATTTAAATGTCTTTGTATTTTCATTTTATGAGATTTCGTCTGATTATAGATGGTTATAGAAACGCATATGAAAATATGGCGATAGACGAAGCTTTGCTTTTTTATGGAAGACCAACCATCCGCTTCTATAAATGGAGACCATCTGCTATTTCAATAGGTTATTTTCAAAGTATGAAAGAGGAGGTTAATCTGGAGGAATGCAGAAAGCAAGGCGTAGATGTGGTAAGACGAATAACAGGAGGAGGAGCAGTTTATCACGATGAGCACGGAGAAATAACCTATTCCTTTGTCTGTCCAAAAAACATGCTACCAGAAAAAATCTTAGATTCCTACAAGCTAATATGCTCTTCCATAGCTTACGGCCTGCATTTTCTCGGGCTAGAGGCAAAACATGCTGGCATAAATGATATTGTTGTAAATAACAAAAAAATTTCTGGAAGTGCTCAGACAAGAAGACATGGAAATGTTTTACAACATGGAACTGTTTTGCTGAAGGTGGATGTCAGAAAAATGTTTTCTTTGCTGAAAGTAGGCAAAGAAAAAATAAGTGATAAAGCAATAAAAAATATAGAGGAGAGAGTAACATCAATAGAGAAGGAAATTGGAAGGGTAAAGGAAGAAGAGGTGATAGGAGCAATCAAAAGAGGTTTTGAAGAGGAAATGGGAATTAAGTTTCATGAAGAAGGTTTAACAAAAAAGGAGATGGAATTAGCTGAAAAATTGAGGGGAAAATATGAAAGTAAAGAATGGAATTTTAAAAGGTGAACTTAAGGTAAAAAATGGGAAGCTGATTAAATGCACTCTGGAAATAAAAGATGGCAGAATAAAAAGTATTAAACTTACAGGTGATTTTTTCATGCACCCTGAAGAGAAAATAGAGGAATTGGAGGAAAGATTGATTGGCATAAAATTTGATAAGGAAAAACTGGAAAATATAATCTTTAAATTTTTTGAGGAAGTTGAGATTATAGGAGCTAGCAAGGAGGACTTTGTTGAGGTAATAATTAAAGCAAGATAAAATTAAAAACACGTTTCCATTTCCTTTTCATGAAAAAAATTATAGCTGGCTCTTCTTCACCAATGCTTGCGAAAAACCTTGCTAAAGA
Source organism: archaeon (assembly GCA_024275755.1). Classification (GTDB taxonomy): domain Archaea; phylum Thermoplasmatota; class E2; order UBA202; family JdFR-43; genus JdFR-43. Next base: position 1,785 of record JAJRYN010000005.1, read on the forward strand.
ATTGGGCATTGAAATTGCGGATGTCTCCATAAAAAGATTTCCTGATGGTGAATGTTATGTTAAGTTAAACGAAGAGATTGAATATGCAATAATAGTACAGAATACATATCCAGATGAAAATATTGTGGAGCTCTTTTTATTACAGGATGCAGCGAGAAGAGTTGCTAACAGAATAGATGTAATTATTCCTTATTATGGCTATGGAAGACAAGATAAAATTTTTGAGGAAGGCGAAGCCATAAGTGCGGAAAAGATGGCAAAGCTCATTCAGCAAGATGCTGACAAAGTGATTTTAATAAATCCTCATAAAGAGCATATCATAAACTTTTTTGATGTAGAAGCAAAGGCTTGTGATGCTGTGCCAGCTGTTGCCGAATATTTTAAAGGAAAAGTTGATGCTGTCATTGCTCCAGATAAAGGCGCTCTTTATATGGCGAAAAAAGCGGCGGAAATAATTGGCTGCGAATACAATTATTTTGAGAAAACGAGGATAAGCAGCAATGAAGTTAAAATGGAAATAAAGGATATGGAGGTAGAGGGCAAAAATTTGCTCATTCTGGATGATATTATATCAACAGGAGGAACAATGAGGAAAGCAATAGAAATGCTGAAACAGCAAAGAGCGGCCAGCATATACGCAGCATGCATACATGGCTTATTCATAGGAAACGCAGATGAAAGAATTTTACAGGCTGGCTGTAAAGAACTGGTGGCAACAGATACAATTGAAACTGCTTATAGCAAAGTAAGCGTCGCAAGAGAAATAACCAAGCTGCTTTAATCACAGATCTTTTTTGGTGAATATGTAATATGCGAGCACGAGCGAGATAGTTATCCAGGAAAGGAGTATGAAGAGAGTCACAGGCGTGGTGTAAAATGATGGATATCTGGTAAGATGAGTACTTATGGGTGTAACATTTATGGACACCAAAACCGAGAAGGCAGAAATCGGATTCATGATAGAAGCAATATAATACCATGTGGGCGCCATCCAGTTTTCATTCATCATTGCTGAAAGCCCATATTTTGCAATTAAAATGCCAGATAGAATGGTGCCCCATATCATTGTGAAAAGAAACCATAAAAAGATGGCTCCCCCTAAAGCCGTTGAACGTTTTTTAAATATGCAGGAAAAAAGCATTGAAATTGAAATGAATACTAAGCCAAGAAGTATTGATGCAAATATGAATGTGAAATAATCGCCCCATTGAACTCCCTTTACATTTATGCCTATCACTATTCCTGCTACCCCAAATCCAGCAATGTTTGCAATAGCCAAGACAGCACCTAACCCCAAAAATTTGCCTATTAATATCTCTACCCTACTAACTGGATAGGAGAGGAGGAGAGCTAGGGAGCCTTTTTCTTTTTCTCCAGCAATTGTTGCATATCCTAACATTAAGCCAATTATTGGAACTAAAATTTGAACGAGCGCAATCATTCCACCGATGGTTGTATCCAAATCCTTCCAGCCGGCACTGCCCATTGAACCGAAATAAGAAATTACAAGAGTGAGTATCATAAAGATAGCTGAAACAGCAATTAGCCACTTATTTCGCCAGTTATCCATGATTTCCTTTTTTGCTATTGTTATAATTTCATTCATCTTCCTTCACCATCTTTATAAATATTTCTTCCAGAGTTGGCTCTACCGTTTTGAAATCAATTATTTTTACTCCCGCTTCCTCAATGGCATTAATAATTGCAAGTTTTGCACTTGGCGGACAGCTTATTTCTAGAATGTTACCATCGACTTTCACATCCTTTACTGATTTTATTTCCTTTACCAAATTAACAATACGATTTGAAGGGCGTTGTAATTCCACCCTCAATTTAGGCTGGATTTCCAGTTTTTTGCTTAAATTCTCTACAGTATCTATTGCAATAATCTTTCCTTTATTCATTATCGCTACTCTATGACTTAATTCCTGCACTTCCGAGAGAATATGGGATGAAAGCAGGATTGTTACTCCTCCTTCATTCAATTCTTTTATTTTCTTTCTCACTTCATATGCTCCAACAGCATCCAAACCAGTGGTGGGCTCATCCAAAATCAGCAACTCGGGCTCTCCAAGAAGACATTGCGCCAAGCCCAATCTTTGTAGCATACCTTTTGAGAAACCTCCTACCTTCCTGTTTGCATCTTTTTCCAAGCCAACCTCTTTCAACAATTTCATTAAATCCGCATCTTTTATTCCCTTTAACTCCGCAAAGAACTGTAAAGTCTGCAGTGCTGTAAGATTATCATAAAATGCAACACTTTCTGGCAGATATCCTATCTTCTTCTTAATTTCCTTTCCCCTTTCCCTAACATTCATTCCGTCTATGCTGATTTCTCCCTCATAATTAATTAACCCTAAAATTGCCTTTATTGTTGTCGTTTTACCTGCTCCATTAGGACCGAGTAAGGCAAAAATTTCTCCTTTTTCAACTTTAAAAGATATTTCATCAACTGCAACGATGCCATCATATTCTTTCCTCAACCTCTTTACTTCAATCATTTTGTTGCAAATTCCTTTGCCATATAATTATTTTTTCTTTTTCTTAAAAATTTCCAGTATGGGTAACTCTTTATCCAGAATCTCCCAGATTATTCCCTTCGGCTTTTTGTATGCTTTCTCTGTTTCAATAATTCTTGTTGGAGTTATGATAAAATCAACTGGGACATCATGTTCTTTCATCGGTATCTCCTCATTTATCACCTGTATATCGTGGACTGTTGTTACAACTGGCGTATCATCAGTTACTATTCCAACTTCTCTTGCAATTGCATACTCTATATCGCTATAACCTCCTCCTTTTCCAACTCTCGCTCCTTTTCTGTTCACTGCAACACTCCCCGCCACTATCAAATCAATCTTTTTCATTTTCCATGGATAAACCGGTTTGCCATATCTAAAAGCGCCTTTTATTGTACTCGCTACATTTGCAAGCATTCTGCCTTTCAACTCAATAAAACATCTCTCCTTTTTTAAGCGAGGGACAGCCATGTAAATTGTTTTCCCTTCTTGCAAAGCTCTCTGCCTTACAAATTTTTGAGGGCTATCCGGATTACATTTTATTACTTTAGCTTTCTGCCAGACTTCAAGCATTGCAAGTCTTTCAGCTGCTTTATCAGCATTTACAAAATTTGGAATTCTGCCATATGGGGGAGGAAATGTAGCTATTCCTTTCTCCTCCATTTCCCTCCATATTCTCTCTCTTATCTCCTGCTTACCCATAATGAAAAAACAAATCCGCATAAAAATTTGAGCTACAAACCATATCCGTGTAAACTGAAACTGCCAAAGGTTATTAGCAAATTTGCTACTATGAAAAGCAAGCAGCAAAGAAGCAGCAAAAGAGAAATTTTTCTTCTTTTTTCATAAAGTAGAACTGACATACATACAGAGATAAAAATGAGAAGTGTAACTGTTTCCTTTGGATCCCAGCTCCAGTATGCTCCCCATGCAATTCCAGCCCAGATTATCCCCGTTACTAAGCCAGCCAAATTGAAGAACCATGCAAGATACAGGGCTACTCTTGTGAATTTAATTGTTGCATTATGCCTGTGCTCAAGCAACATAAAAATAAGAGATAAAAAAATAAAGATATATCCCAAAATAGCGAGAGGAGGATGAATATACATCATTATTGATTCTACATGTCTCATTTTATCAATATATCCCTTATAAATGCAAAGTCAGTTCCAATTAATATGGTGTGAACTGTGCAAAGTACCAATGAAATCCATGAATAAATTATGTGCATTTTTCTCCATCTATCTGTGCCTATCTTTCTAATTATTGGTTTCATGAATGTTCCATTTATACTGACTGCCAACAGAGATACTGTAGAAAGATCTCCTAAAACAACTTTTGGGTTCCAGAAGTAATTACTGTAGGGTCCAACAAGGAGAATTACACCATGTATTAAAGACAAAATCAATATTGCCCACGAAACAATGCAGTGTATTCTAATTCTTTTTCTGGCACCCATTTTTGAGTTCAAAAAATGTTTCAATTTTTTGCTTACTCCCCCAAATAACATCGAAATTATAAGCAATGCAAATGAAGCGATTCCAGTGTATCTACCAACTAAAGAAGATAGGTTGCCCCCTGCTTTGGACGGTAGATTATATAATACAAGTAATTTAATTTCTTCCTGCTTCCCATTTTCTCTCCAGTAAATGCTCACATTTGTGTTTATTTTCTGGTTCGTTCTTGCTTTAAAAAATAATGTTATGTTCTCCGCAGCAGATGGCATAGACACTTGATCTGGCTCTACCTGTATAGAATCTGGAGCGTCTATAACTAAATTCTCAATCTCTCTGTTTATATGCAGCACCACTTCCCCTTCACCATTTTCATCCATAATCACAGTCCAAGAAGACGGCTCCACAGCCGGCTCTTTAGGATGGTCATTATCGCTAGATATTGAAACTGTTACATCATAGGAAAAGGAGTCATAAAATTCTGAATCTTTGTGAGGATTATGAGCGTATAAGTTAAAGATGAGAGTATCTGTGCCATTTTCGATTCCTTTAACTGTCCAGCTGAAAATTACTTTGCTACCTGGATATAAATCATACATTTCCTGCTCAGGATTTTGAATATTTACGAGTCCATAACTACTCTCCAGTTTGACCCTAAGGAGATCTATTTTATAAAACCAAGTTTTTCCATTTCCTGTGACCTCGACAGCAATTTTTACATAAGTTGGCTCTCCATTTATTGTATCTGGAAGAATAGATAAGGAGTCATCTGGCAACAGATTACAATATTCGTAAAATAATCGATGGCACTCTTTGCAGGGGTTATTGGATGTCATCAATCCAGAGGTTACAGCAAAAAATGTGATAATGAGCATGCTGGCAAAAACAATAATGTTGATTCTCTTTTCTTTATGCTTCTTGCTCTGTGATTTCATTATATTGGGCATGCAATAGCAGATAAAAATGTTATGAATTATGCATCCCAAAACTGGCGGGTTCTTGCATATGTTATCTCCGCCTTCAAAATTTCTTTCAGCAGTTCTTTACCATCTTTCTGCATGGCTAAAATGCGGGAGGCTGTATCTGGCCCAATGCCATAACCAGCTAAAACAAGCATTGCCTTTTTTCCATATGCCGCTACCAAAGAAGCATTTTTCATCATCCACTTTTTATCTCTATTCATATCCTTCTTA
>JAJRYN010000052.1 GCA_024275755.1 archaeon
ACAACGTCATAGCCACCAAATTTAAGCAACCTTGCAATTGTATCACCAATGATTGGATTTCTCGCCCTTCCAACATGCAATGGTCCATTGGGGTTTGCAGATGTGTGTTCAACAATAACCTTTAAATTTTTCCTCGGCAATTTACCAAAGTCCTCTCCCATTTCTTCTATTTTTTTGAATAATTTTTCTGCCAGTTTTTTAACATTTATGAAAAAATTTACATAGCCATTCACTGCCTCAACCCTGTCAATCCATTCCCGCCGCTTTATTTCTCCCGCTATCTCTCCCGCTATTTCTTTTGGGCTTTTCTTCAAAATTTTGGAAAGAGGAAAGCAGGGGTAAGCCAAATCCGCTATTTCTTTTGGTTTCTCAATTTTTATCTCTGCTTCTATTCCATATAATTTTTTGATAGCCTCCGCTAACCCTGCAGTAGCTTCTTCCTTAAATTCCTCATATGGGTATTTCATGGATTCCATGGGTTGAAAGCTGGATCACCATATAAATTGAATTCATGCAGGCAGTGATATTTTTTATCCAGATATTTTCCATATTCAAATCTTGGACATATTGATTCGTATAACATCTCATCAATCATTGGCAATCCCGTATATATTAAAGGAGGGGTCCAGAGGAATGTTGAATTAGCATCTTTTGGCAGATACTTATTTTTAGCATTTCTCAGTGCCATTCCAGTAGTGCTATCATTGACAACCAGATCAAGAATGAAATCTTCTGCCACAACCGCTCCAAAGTGTGGCTCTGGATATTTTCCAGATTTCTTTAAATTTATGGTTGCATTAATGAATCCCCATGCTCCAAATCCTTCAAATATTAATCCAGGCTCTAGGTAGCCGGGATCTGCTGTAACACGTGTCGCCCCAATGTAACCATTCATTCCTGCATGTAGATAAGCCTGACTCAAGCAGTTTTCGGGAGCTAAGCCATCTATTCTGGCTGTTATACAACTTTCAACAAAGATAATGCCCGGACCAAATTCCATCTTATACACATTTCTCACATCATATGTGCCCTTGCTACTCAACCCACTGCCCATTGGATAGAAGCGGGAAATGGTTGTGAAAGGCGGAAAACCTCGAGCATCCAGCAAAATATCTCCAGATTCGTATAAGTAATAGAAGCCATGATTGAAGACGAAAATTATATTGCTCTCCTCCTGGTATTTTCCTCCTTTAACGTTATCGCCACTTATTGCTTCATAAAAGCGTGGGAATAGGAAATATCTCCTTCCATATTGCGTTAGATTTTCAAAGCCTTCGCGCTGCGACGCCAGTAAATGGGTGCGTTTAACATTAAATCCTCCTTCCTCCAGATCGTGGCAAAGCCTCAAATTAATGAAAAAGCTTTCCCCGCTTGGCCATTTTGTAGGCTCATTGCTTCCAAGCAATAGATTTGCTATCGTCGTTAACACAGGAACCCATTGAAATTCTAGTCCGCAGCCAGTCTGCACTGTAGCATTTTGCCTCCATTCTCCAAGTTTCTCAATAATCTCATTATAGAAAATTGTTCTTGCAATCAAAGCTGAAGCATCTTCAGCATTATAGCCTGTTATTCTGCCCACAATATTTTCCTGGAATGGGTAATATGTAAAGGTATCATTTTCCAAATCATCTGGATCTGGATCTATATCTCCATAAATATAGTCGCCAGGCACTCCCCATCCCATAATGTAGCCATCATCTGGATTCTTGTAGTAATACATTGGCACCATTGTTGGATCCGCCAATATTGCAATATATATTGGATTCTCCCTGTAATGCTGCCATAGCATTTTAGGTTCGGCAGGTAAATCTGCAATTTCTGCAAGTAATTCATTCAGCTGCTGATGAATGGCCAAAACATGTGCATTACATTCTTCTATGATATCAGGGTTGTCTCCTGGCTGGCTTATTCCCTGTCTGCCTGCATAGGCAAAATCTGGAGAAGCCCATATGATGCCACGGTGATATGCAGCCAGATATGGTGCCAGAGAAGATAAATTCTCCATCAGTGGATCTACAGGTGTGTCTATTTCCTCAACCTTTATTTTAAGCTCATATTCTCCTTCAACATCTGCAAACCATCTCCCTATAACACGAGCAGAATAAATGCCTGGCTTATTGCATATTATAAATTCGTAATGAACTTTATCCAGCGTTATATCTCCCTTATCATTATACTCTGCTAGACCAGCGCCAGTAGCAGTATACACATAAGGTATTCCTTCGGGGCTAATTATCATTAAGAATATTCCATCTCCTAGCTCTTTCACATTTTCAGAGTTCAAATTGAATAAATCCACTTTAACTCTCGCATATTTATAATCTGGAATCTCGAACTCATGCGTTTTCATAAACTGCTTACTTATTAATGCATGAAAAGATTGGGCAGGTAGTATGGCAACTGAACTTGTTTTATCCTTAAATTCATATTCCACACTGCTGAGCACCTTCGGCTTTACTATATCCATTGGATTCGCCATAACAATGTAGTCAACGCCTCCAAATTTCTGTTTTACAAGATTCATCATGTAATCTCTTGCTTCTTCAATGCTTTCGAATCTAATCACATTTCCATATCCTTCTATATCTCCACAAACATATGTTGTTTTAACTCCCAATGATTCCAAGGTGGAAGCAATTTCATCTATGTTGTTGGCAACAAAAACAGGAATGCCTTTATAACTTGCTAAAGCAACTAAATTCACCGCTATACTATATCCGTCAAAATCATTTTTAACAATAATTGCCTCATTGCTACTCTCCCAAATTTGTGTTGCAATATCAATGCTTGCTTGAACAACATCCTTGCCTTCTATAACAATTGCATCCTGCAATCCATACAATTCCTTAAATCTAACAATTGCATCAGATGGATTTGAAATATTTTCAACAAGCAATGGCTGAACATGCTGCTGATTATATTCATCATAATACAATGCTACAGGTGTGGCTATCAAAGCATAAAATGGGTTCTCCTTGCTTGCTATGACTGGCGTGGCATCCTGCCTCTCTATGCTTGATATATAGTTTATTGTTCCTTCATCAGTAAATTTTGTTTCATATGCCAGAACAGGCAGCAGAATAAATGCCAGAGCAATAACAAC
>JAJRYN010000053.1 GCA_024275755.1 archaeon
AATGTATATCCAATATACAGCCCACCATATAAATGGGAATGGAATCCTTCTCTTGGAGTACATACCTTAAAGGCTACAGCATATGACAATGCTGGCAATTCAAGGAGCTATGAAATTGAAAAGGTGTTGTGCATCAATGTTTAGAGAATCTGATCAAACTCATAATTTTCCCATTCTCTTTCATTTAAAACAATATCCAGCTCTATTGGAGTAATTACAGGCTTTTCGAATTTATCTGCATCATCTATTGCCACCCTGGGGCAAGCTGTCGAAACATAGCAATCAAAACCAAGATAATTCACCTTTTCATCAATATTATCCATCATAATAATGCATCCTTTCTTGCCTTTCTTTTCAATGAGTTTTAAAATTTTTTTGGCAAGTTGAAGACGATGTTGTCCAATTTTGTCTGTTACGATTATTCCATATTTCTCTGCCTCCATTGCCTTCGCCATTGCTGCATATCTCTGCTTTATTATTTTTGCTGCAGCATTAGTTATCTCTTCCCTCAATATTTCTTTGCTTATTGGATTTGCCGCCACAACAGGCTTTTTCGTCGCAATATACAAGCCAACTGGATGAAACATACCATCTCCTATAAAAAGAAAAGAATCAATGATGGAAGTGATTTGCATGGCGGATGTAAAATCACAGCCTAAAATCTGTCCATCATATTTTGTTCTTCTGCTTTTCCTGCCAATAAAAACCTCATATCCTCTCTTTTCAAGATATTCTTTACATTCTTCTAGCTTGTGAATAAATGGGGTTATGCTAACGAGCCCTATTCTATTTCCTTCAAGATATGGCAGAGCTTTTCCGATAAAATCTGCATTGAATTCATAAAATGCCTCAATGAAGGAAACTGGTGGCAAATATTTCCTCCTCAAATAAGGCATTTCTGCCTCGCCAATACATACGATTCTATCTATACCTTCAACTTTCCTGAAATCGCATGCTCCATAGCATGAATCAGCAAGAAAAATTGCGTCTATTCCATTTTCTTTCAAAAATTGTAAAATTTCATATCCATATGGCTGCAGGCCTTCCGGCATTTTAATTGCTATTCTTTTTCCTTTCTTTGCCTCCTGCAAAAGTTTTTTCTCATCTATTTCATAATATTTTAACTTCATCGTCCACCGCTATGTTAACCAGAGTTGTTATCTCCATTCCTATTTTTTTCTCTATTTCCTCCTTTTTGCCCTTATTTATTGCTATAAATATGCCTTTAATTACTACACCCATTTTCTTCAATGTTTCAACAACAGCTACTAGTGTTCCACCTGTGCTAATAACATCATCAACTATGACAATTTCATCTCCCTTCTCTATGCCATTTATATAAAGCTTTGCCTCACCATATCCAGTTTTCTGCACAACTTCTCTTTCGCCTGGCAATCCATATTTTCTTTTTCTTATTATTGTGAATGGAATGCCTGTTTTTACTGAAAGAAGAGATGCTATGGGAATTCCCATTGCTTCCATTGTCACTATTCTCTGGCATGCTGGCATTCTTCTCGCTATTTCTTCAACAACTTCATTCAGCAAAGATGGCTCAATATAAGGTATCCCATCTGTAATTGGATGTACAATATAGTTGTAATCTCCTTTCTTCACAATGGGCGATTTTTTTAGAGAATCAATTAGCAATTTCATTTTATCACCTTTCTTAAATCCTCAACAAATTTATTAATCATTTCTCTGCTGACATGAGGCATAACAACAATCCTTATAATGCTATTCTCCTCGTCAAATCCAACATACCACCCCCTCTTTTTCAGCCTTTCTACAACAGAAAAAGCATCTCTAACCTTGATAGCCACAAGATTCAGTTCAGGCTCAATATATTCAATGCCTGCTTTGTCCAGCAAATTTGTCAGCCACCGCGTATTCCCCATACATCTCTTTGCCACTTTTTCATATCCCTCGTATCCCAAAAAATGCATCACTGCATAAGCAGCAGCTGCAGCCGCTCCTGGACGGGTGCCTAGTAGCGTGGCCTGAAATCTTGTATGGGTGCATCTGCTCCTTACTTTAATCTCATCCAGCCACTTTTTATCGCGTAACAGTAAAAAGCCGCATGGGATACAAGCCATGCCCATTTTGTGAGCGTCTATGCTGATGCTGCTTATCTTAGCCCTAAAATCGATTATCTTTTTACTTACAAAAGGGATGACAAAGCCACCAAAGGCAGCATCAACATGCATAAATATGCCTTCATCATAACACAAATCAGCAATTTCTTCAATTTCATCAATATATCCAAAATTTGTATTTCCAGCGATGGCAACAACGCATGCAGTTTTTGGAGAAAGAAGCTTTTTCACATCTCTTGTTTTCATAAAATGCTGGCAATCAACAACTTTTAATTTTAGGTCCAGTAATGAAGCTGCCTTTTCAAAGGAAAAATGGGCCTGTTTTGGCAGGATAATTTCATTTTTATTGCTTAGCTTTTTAAAAATCCATAATGCTGTTATGTTGCTTTCAGTTCCACCAGAAGTAAGCAAGCCTGCATAGTCAGGAGGAGCATGCATTAGCTTCGCAATCCACTCTATGGCCTTATCTTCTAATTCCTTTGTTCCTTTAAAAAGTTCATAATCACCCAGATTTGTTTCAATAAACATCTCATATGCTTTTTTTGCTATCTCATGTGGATTTGTGCACATTGAACCAAGTATTCTGTCAAAAGTTGCATCTTTTTGTTTCGCTTTTTCCAGCTTTTCCATCACTTTTTCCATAAAATTTTATGGAAAATGGAATATAAGGATTTGGTTGTTATTTATTAATCCATCACTTCCAATTTAATCTCTTCTCCATTATAATCATATGCTTTCCAGGTATCATCCTCGTATGGATATGCTATTATAATATGCACTCTTCCGTGTTTCTGGAAAGTAAGTAAATCACCTTCAGATGGATTTGCATTTCCACTTGGATGTGAATGAACAGTGCCAACTATACTCCTATCAAAAGGTGCCATGTAAATGTTGAATGTAGCATGTCTTCTTCCATAAATCATTTGTGGAAGTAAAACAAGCTCAGATATAACATCCTTTTTTTCCCCTACTGAAAGCAATGCCAGAAATGCATTGGGATGCAGCTCTTTTGCAGATTGTTTAATCATTTCCAGACAATCTCTCCTTATTGCTTTAATCTTCATTTTATCACAAACTTTTCGGATATCTAAAGCTCAATTTTCTGTATATTTTTTTGTAAAAATTATCGTTTATTTTTATAAATCTTGCCTTCCTTTCAGATTTTACTATTTCCAGTTTCTGACTTGGCTTAAAATCATAAGTATGAATGCCGTCCAGTGCAATTTTTGCTGGTTTTTCAACTGTTATCTTCAATTTTTTATCAGAAGGTATGACCAGAGCAGAAGCAATATGTCTAAAAGGAGCTATTGGAGCTACAATAAACACTTCTAGTGTTGGATCAACAACTGGACCACCCACGCTTAATGCATAGCTTGTTGAACCCATGGGTGTTGAGATTATCAATCCATCGCCATAAAATGACTGTGTCAGCACACCATCTACATATAGCTTCACAAATAAAATTTTACCAACATTTGCTGTATGTATGGCAAGTTCATTTGCGGCATCTGGCAGCGTTTCTCTGCCAAGTTTTGCCTTCAGTCTCATTCTCTCTTCCACATGATAATTTCCATTGATGATTTCTTTAATTGCTTGCTCCGCCTTTCTTGCTTCTATCTCTGTCAAAAAACCGATTCGTCCTGTGTTTATTGAAAAAATGGGCTTATCTGTATGCTGTAATGTCATTAAAATTGTTCCATCTCCCCCCACAATTATTATTGCATCTGCCCTTTCTCCAATTTCTTTAATTGAGTGTCCTTTTTTCCCGAGATATTCTGCTATTTTATATTCAAGAATTGCCTCCCCCAACATTTCATAAACCTTTTTACCAACCAGAAAAGAATTTTCAGATGGCTTGCAAATAAGCCCCCATCTCATAATAACGCCTCCATAATATTCTTGTCGGCAACAGCCAGTACACTACTCCTTACTCTCAAATCAAATGGAACATTTAAAACTTCTCCATTTGCATTATATACTTCTCCTCCTGCTTCTCTAACTATCAAACAACCAGCTGCAAAATCTGTTACACGCAAACTTTCTTGGGGCATAAAATAAGCATGGGCTGCTCCACTCGCCACCAAGCACATTTCTAAAGCTGCTGCACCCATTGCTCTTATTGTACAGAAATTGACGAGTTTCCATGTTTTTTCATTACCTGATTCGCCGAGAACAAGAACATAAATTATATCTGAAAAATCTCTGCTCACTTCAATCTTTCTCCCATTAAGATATGCTCCTTCCCCTTTAAAAGCCTCGTAAATATCGCCTGTTGGCACATTCTTAACAATTCCATACTCGACTCCTTTAACATCTCTTTTTCCTATTGCAATTGATATTGCATAGAATGGTATGCCATGAATAGCATTTCTTGTTCCGTCTATTGGATCTAGCACAAAAGTATATTCCTTCCCATTGTCAATAAAGCCAATTTCTTCTGATAATACATTTGCTTCCTTACCAATAATTTCCATTGCAACATCCTCTGCGATTTTATCGATGTAAAGAGTGGGCGTTCCGTCTGCACCCATTGCCACTTCCTTACCAAACTTATCCTTTGCATCCTGTTTTACTCTTTTATCAATCGCCTCAACAGCCTCTTTTGCTATATCTATAAGATTATCCATTTGTTTTTGAATATTTGCAACTATTAAAATCATTTGGATTATTTTTGGTTAGAACTCACTTCCATTTCCTCTGCAATCTTCTCCACCATGTCAATCCATTTTATAAAGGAGTTGCATGCCGCCCTTAAATTTGAAATGCTATCTGCCTCAAATTCAAAAACGAGTTTTTTGCCGTCCATGTAGCATTTTATTTTTGAATGAGGAGCTTCCTCATGGCGTAATGAATTAAAAATAATGTCGTTGTATTTGCTATCTATTTCAAGCTTTATGCGATGCATTATCTTGCTTTCAGCTTTTTAGCTATTGTTCCCCTTTCCTTATAAAAAATTTTGCCCCCACAGTAAGGACATTTCATTCCCATTCTTTCTGTATCTATGTCAACGTTTTTTCCACATTTGCCACATCTATATGTGATCATTTCATCCACCTAATATACTCTTGATGCTTTTCTCCACATCCCCTCCAGAACTTGTTTTGGGGAAATAAGCGCCGCCAGCAAACTTTGTATTGCATTTTCTGCATACCCATATTCCTGTACTTTCTCTTTTAACACGCTTTCTTCCACATTTGGGGCAGAGATGCCACTGCCTTTGCTTTTCCTCTATCCTTCTCACTCTATGCCTTATCTTGACTCCATATCTCGGGCCGAATCTGCCAGTGCTTTTAACTTTCTTTGTTCTCCTTGCCATTTTATTCCTCCAGTAACTTCCTTATTTTCTGGGCATGAATCTGCGCACGCTTTATATTATTTTTTATTTCCTCGATAGTAAAACTCCCTTTTAAACCTTTCTGCATTGCTCTTATATCTCCGTTTTTGTCCAAAGCTACAGTAAAACGAGCCTGAGCAATCTGCTCTTCATCAAGATTTGGATCAACCACAATGAAGTCCTCATATTTCACGAAAGTACAGCTTACTGGTGGAGATGTAACAGGCAATGGCTCATTATCACCAAAGCCATATCTCTCATTAGGTATCACTGCTTTTTGTAAAGCTGCTGATGCTGCCAAGGAGCAGGCATCAAATAGATTGCCGTCATAATCCAGAACATGCAAGTCAATAAAAACAATCCATACCTTTTCACCTGGCTCAATGCACAGCTTGTCAAGCTGTATGTATTTTGATTCTCTTATGCCTCTGTCAACAACTCTTGCCAGTTCAATCGCATCTGGTTTTGGTGGGCCTGGCTCAAATTCTGGGGATGCTAATGGCGGTAGTTCAGCAGATGTTGACATTGCTCCTTCTTCTGGAGAATCTGGGTATGGCTCCCCCACTTCAAGTTTTATACCGGCGAGAACCATTGTATTTCCGATTTTTACTCTTGCCGAACCTTCTGCCTTCTTTATAACATTTCTTTCAATTTTTATAGGCCTGTATTCATCTGGTCCTCTTCCATCTGGTCTCTTACCTTCTTTCGCCAATCTTGCAAGATGGTCACGCTTTACCGCAGATACTCTCTTTACTTCTGGTATGTCCATTATTCCACCTCAAATGTTTTATATTTATTAAGCAAGGCCTTTCTTTGCAGTTTGGCAACCTCCTTGCATCCTTTAATGGCCAAATCCAAAGCCTCTTCAAATTCCTTATATGTTAAATGACCATCCATCTGTAGGAGTAAAATTTCCTCGTTTCTGGGGGCTATTGCAACTGGCAAATCAGCCTCTCCCTCTTTATCTTCTTCGCTGGACAAATCGAGCACAACAGTTCCATCTATTTTGCCAGCGGCACATGCTACTGGCAAATCACGCATTGGAATACCTGCATCAGCTAATGCTACAGCAGCTGCCGTTATGCCTGCGCACCTTGTGCCAGCTTCTGCATCAAGCACTTCAATGCATACATCAATTGTTGTCCTTGGAAATAACTCGGTAAAAATAACGCTTTCCAGTGCTTCAGACGTCACCTTTGATATTTCTGTGCTCCTTCTATCTGGCCCTGGCCTTTTTCTCTCTTCTACACTAAATGAAGCCATGTTATAGCGGGCATTGACTATTGCCTTTGTTGGATCCTGAATGTGGCGGGGCAAAGCTTCTCTAGGTCCATAGACTGCGGCCATTATTTTGTTTCCACCCCATTCTAGATAGCATGAGCCGTCGGCTCTGTATAGCACGCCTGCCTCTATTTTTATTGGTCTCAATTCATCTGGTTTTCTTCCATCCATCCTTATTCCATCTTTTATTAACATTTAACCACCCAACATTTTTATTATCCTCTGAGTGAGTCCAAAAGTATGAGCCTCTTTTTCAATTTTTCTTATAGCCTTTATAAGCAAATTGACTTTCTCATCCTCTCCTTTAATCCATATTCTCCCATTTTGCCCAACAAATATCCAGCATTGGGTATATTTTTTGAGTGTTGCAAGCATTGAGCCATTTTTTCCGATAATGCGAGGTACTTTTGAAGGCTGTATTTCTATTATTATTCCATCCTCGATTTTCCTGCAGGCCTTGCATTTCATTGATATATCAATATTTTTTGCCTCATCTATGGCAGCGATTGTTGATATAATAACATCTCCAACCTTCAGATATTTTGATGTTTCTCCATACTCCACTCTCCATGGTACATTTTCGAGATTAAGAAATGCTGGATACGGAGCATTTATATCAACAATCCATGCATTTTTGAAAACTTCCTGGATTACACCAATAACATTGTCTCCAACATTTGGGTCATATACTCCTGATAAAGGTATAACGTTAATGTACTTTCCTTTTTCACTTAAGATGCCCAAGCGGGAGGCATATATTTTATCTCCTTCTTTAAATACCCCTTTCCCCGGCAATTTGCTTTTTGCATCTCCTACTTCTGTGCCTGGCAAAACAATTTTTCTCATCATTTTAACAACCTTGTCACAACTTCTCCCTTTGTCATGGCATTTAATTTATCATAAAATTGGGTTTGCATTCCTGCTGGAATCTCAACAACGCACTTAAAAGAGCCGTCTGACTGCCATTCTTCCTTTAGCATTTTAGCCATGTTTATTAACTCACCATATGCCCTACCTGCATACTGCGCTGGTATTTTAACTTCAATCTTTACATTTTCAATGCTTATTGGCAGTATAGGGCGTATGGCAGAAATGATTTTTTTAACCTGCTCTTCTACAGGCTTGAAAGCATCGATATGCACTCCAGCCTCCTCTATAGCTCTTTCTATTCTATCTCTTGGATGAGGAAGCTTTGTGTGAGGATCCATGGCAGAACGGGCTATAAAATCAACAATGGCTTTCCTCTTTCTCTCTTGCATTTCTTTTCGCTGTTTTGTTGTGAGCTGAAATTCCCCTTCTTTTATTATTTTGAGAGCAATTTCTGCAACATCTGTTGTGCCAAAAATTTCTCTCAATGATTCTTCTGCTGCTTTTTCTCCCTTGCTGGCATCTTTGAAAATTAAATCTATGGCCATATAGTCCAAAATATTTATTTCCTTTCCTTCCATAATCATCTCGACTGCTTTAGGGTCAACTAGTATCTCAAAATGCTTGCCTTTTTTGCCATATCTCGCCACTATTGCTTCATCAAGCGATACCATTATTCACCCTTCGCCTTCTCAAAATATTTTTCCGTTTCATCAGCTGTAAGGATTCTGAATTTTCTCTGCTCATCGACTATACCAACTTCCACAGCCCTTTTCTCTAGCTTCTTTTCAGTGGCATAAATCAATGCTTTTAAGCCAAGGACAATGGCGTCATCTTTGCTCAACCCTTCTTCATAATTCTTCTCAAAATATTCTATTGCTGCGTCTCTTCCCTCTCCTTCTGCTGTAGCCTTATACTCCATCATTGCTCCGCTCGGATCAGTAGCAAATAAATGAGCTCCACTATCATCTACTCCTC
>JAJRYN010000054.1 GCA_024275755.1 archaeon
GATTTAGTGTATCGATTGTTCCTTCTGAATGTTTGCCTATGAATACCAAGCCAGATAAATCAACGCTCCATGCCAGATTTTCTGCCGCTTCTGTTCCTTCATTGCTTATTGTTGCCTTGACTCCAAATCCTCCTGAAATGCCCACTGTTATTATTGGTGCTGGCAATGGTGCAAAGTAAATATCTTTATTTCCGTTTCTCTCATCAACCCATACAATGCCTTTGCTGCATATGTCAACGGCGTTTTCTTCTGCAACAACAGTTCCATCAACATCATTGACTTTCTCTGGTTCGCCCCATGTCTCTCCACCATCCTCAGATTTAACCAAGTAAAGATTGCCCTCCTTTATGTAAGCAACATACACATTGTTTCCGCTGATGTAAACTGCAGGATATGTTTCATCCACAGGATGTTCTGCTGCAACCTCACTTACTGTCCATGTTTCTCCATCATCATGGCTGTATGCGCACATTATGTCCCAGTCACCATAAACATTGTTATTGCTCATGAAAACAACGACGAAATTGCTTCCCGATGCTGACACACTTGGATGCTTTGAATCATAATCTCCTTTTCCAAGATAACCCTGCCATGGCCATACTTCTATGTCAGCATACTTATCCATTCCGCCTGGGCCTCCTCCTGGTGTAAGGAGTAGATCCAAATCTGTTACTGTGAGTTTGTAAGCTATTTCGCTGTGGCCAGTTGTTTCATTATCATGCTGCATAACCATTATTACACGATTCTGTCCAGTTGCCATCTCTGGATCCGAGGCCGGAACTGTCCTCAGTATTGACTGCCCATCATAGTAGCCACCACCAATTTCTTCTGGATGATCCCAGTCTGGTGTCCAGTATATGAGAGTTGGAACACTCATCAATCCACGACCCGGCTCATCACATATCACCATCTGCAGGAATAAATGCGCTACGTAGCTTGATGCTACATACTGATAGCTCTCTCCACTCATCCATCCCCACATGATTCCGTTGTAGGTCTCTGTATTTGTTATATCAGAAATATACCAAGCATGCACAGCATATTCATCTGCTCCTGGATCCACGTAGGAAAGTGCCAGATTTCCTGTGGCTGGTATATAAATGAAATCTGGGGACGCCGCCACCCCGCTCTCGGTGGTTATATAAGCTGGAAAATTCCATGTGCTGCCGTCATCTTCAGAATATGCCAGATATATATAATGCTCAAGAATTCCTGCTTGGCTGTTATAGGCAATTACTATTCTGCCATTGCCATCGACTGTAATTGTTGGTGTAACATCCTCTTCTTCTCCAGAAGATATCTGTACATTTCCTTCAAGATTCGCTGTAAGTACTTTGTTCAATGGCACCAGATGTGTATTTTCTGCGTAAAAATCTTTTTTGCCTGTGGTGCTCGCATTGATAGCACTTGTCATGGCCGCTATCACTAACAATATCCCTATTATACCCACTACCTTTTTCATGTTTTTGCCTCCAAATTCAAAATAAAAGGGAGTTTAAATATTTTCCCGCTCCTGTTAACAGTGCCAGCACCGAGATTGACAGAATATTAATTTCACTTGCATCAAAATTGCAGCTTCTGATTAACTGTTATATACTCTTTTTTACATAAGTTTTATGAAAGTTTGTCTGGGCGGTACTTTCGACATTATACATGAAGGGCATATATTGCTACTCAGAAAAGCATTTGAAATAGGCGATGAAGTTGTTATAGGCCTATCTTCAGATAACTTGGTAAAAAAGATGGGGAAAAAAGCAAGGAGCTATGAAGAAAGAAAGAAGGGCTTGCAAAAATTTTTGGAAAAGAAAGGATGGAGAGCAAAAATAGAGGCACTGGAAACGGAATATGGAACAGCAATAGAAGAAAACTTTGATGCTATTGTTGTTTCACCTGGCACAAAAAAAATGGCGGAAAAGATAAATGAGATAAGAAGGAGTAAAGGACTTAAACCATTGAAAATAGTTTGCATTCCATATGTAATGGCAGATGATGGGATTCCTGTTGCCACAAGCAGGATTAAAAGCGGAGAAATAGATGGCATTAAAAGGATAAAGCCTTTGAAAGTTTGCATAGCTTCAAAGAATGAAATAAAAATAGAGGCAACAAAAGAAGTTTTTGACAATTTTTTCGAGAAAATTAAAATAGAATATGATGCTCTAGATGTTGATACAGAAAAACAGCCGTTTGGCGAGAAAATTTTGCATGGAGCGATAAAAAGAGCAAAACATGCTGTAAAAAATGCAGATTATGGCATTGGCATAGAGGCAGGCATAAAAGAAGAAAATGGTATATTTTTTATTGAGCAATACGTGGCAATAGCAGATAAAGTTGGCTACATAACTTATGGAAAAAGCCCTGCTTTTCAGTGTCCAGACTGGATTCTGGAGGAAATAAAAGAAGGAAAAGAAATGAAAGAAATTATTCCGTTTAAAGACGAAGAAGAAAGAAAAAAAGGAGCAGTCTGGTATTTTTCCAGAAAAATGGATAGAAAAGAGATTACAAAGTCTGCGATTTTAATGGCTTTGATCCCGCGAACAACAAGATACTGTAAGCCTGAATAGAGCTTTTTCTCCAAATAAAAAGGAAGAAAAATTTTTAATGCACACAGCATTTCTTATGCGAGCGGGGATGGCCCAGCCTGGTACGGCGCAGGATTGCTAATCCTGTGGGCGAAAGCCCTCGCGAGTTCAAATCTCGCTCCCCGCGCTATTTTATTTTTCGGATAACGTCATATTCAATAATGCAAAATTATTAAATATTCAAACACTTGTATAAATTTAAATGCTGAAAGGATTATTAGTTGACGTTTGCAGAATTGATAGACAATTGAGAGAATCTTTTTTAAGAGAAATTATAAAAGTTGAAGATGAAACAGGTTATAAAATAACTTCCAAGGGATTAGAAAAAATTAACAACGGAGAATCTTTTCAAGGCATTAACTTATGGGAGAGATTTTATAATTCCTCATTTGAAGATTTAGAAAATCAGAAAAGGAAAATTAATGAGGTAAATAGACTTCTGGTATCGGGAAAGCCTATTGATTTGAAAACTCTCATTGGATTTTTTGGTTATATGCTCGGCTACCATGAATATTTAGTCCATGGAGCAAATTTTAAGAATATTTTTGATTACGGAAACAGCGGCAATTATTTCGTTCGAGATATTAAATTACTTAGTGGCGTTAAAGAAGACAATAAAAAATTTAGATGGCTTGGCATTTCTGCATTTAATTATTTCTGCGTTTTCTATTATGTGATGATTAATACCAATAAGATAATAAGAAACCACTACGAAGATAACAAAAATATAAGATTTTATTTTAATGATAGAATCAATTTTTCTTTAATAAAAAAGCATTTAAAAGATGTAATGAAATACATTAATTCTGGCAATCTTTCTCTTGTTATGCAAAATAAAATTGATTACATTTTTTCAAAAATAAAGCTAATAGCAGAAAACATCGATTATAACAAGCCTATCATGACAACAATTTCGGAAGTAAAACCCTCAAATAAAAGAATAAAGAGATTTCAATGCCGCATCGTATATGGGCCTTTAACGCCGCCGACGCTTAGTGATGAACTATATAACCCCAGAGATATAATTCAGTATCATAATGGAACAAAAAAGGCAAGGGAATATTTTGGAAGAAAAAAGTTTTAAGGGTATTCCAATTTATAAATGTATAATGTAAAATACTAATAGTGTTAAGATGATTGAGAAAGATAATATTGCAGCATATTCAATAATTGAAAATATAAACGAAGTGAAAAATCGGTTATTCAAGGCTATAGACTGCTATGAAAAAGCCTTACAAGCTTGTAATGTAGAGGAACGACCAGAATCATACGCTCTAATAAAAAATAATCTTGGATTAGCATATGTTAAACTGGCATCCATTACCGATGCAAAAAATAATTTAAGAAAGGCAATCAAGGCATATCATGAGGCATTAAAGGTTCGAACTCTGGAGAAAAATCCTGAGGGATATGCAACTACACAAAATAATCTTGGAACAGCATATGTTAAACTGGCATCCATTACCGATGCAAAAAATAATTTAAGAAAGGCAATCAAGGCATATCATGAGGCATTAAAGGTTCGAACTCTGGAGAAAAATCCTGAGGGATATGCAACTACACAAAATAATCTTGGAA
>JAJRYN010000055.1 GCA_024275755.1 archaeon
AATATGCGCCTTTTTAACATCAAAGCCCTCTGGCACTATGCCACTGGGAAAATGTTTTCTCAAGTCCTGTTTTGTTAAAATTTGCAGTTTTTCAATATTGTCTAATGTAATTTTATTCACGTCTATGCCTTTATATTTTTCTTTATACAATGGAGTTTTCATTGCGAGTTTCAGAACTTTTCTGAAACATTTCTGCCTGTATTTCTCAATCTTTTCTTCACTCTGTCTCAATCGTTCAACATCGAAAAAATAACCCTTTATTAAATAAAAAGGGAAAAGAGGGTTCACTCATACCCTCCGATTTTGAGGGTTGGATCTCCAAGCAATACCCATTCTTCTACAGTTTTTCTGTCTATTCTATCGCCATTGCAATCAAAAGTGTTTATGTATTCTGTTAGCACTGTTGAATGTGTCATACCCAATATATCTATACCTTCTGCATAGAATTTGGCAAGATGAACCTCTGCCCATCCAAGTACATATTCAACACAATCTGGGATACCATTTCCGTCATAATCACCTACCGAGCCATATCCCAAACCAGTGCATCCTATAGAAGCAATTGCTCCTCCTGCCGGCTGCCTCACAATGAACCATCCAAAACATTCTGGGCATGGTATCCAGTACCATGTTGTAAACGGCTTGCCAAGTATGTATTTCAGGATGATAGATTTGATGATTTCTGTAACACTATCATATAGTGTTGCATTGAACATGCTGTTGTGACAGCCACCTATTACAGTAACGGGGTACATTCCTTCGTTCTTAAGCAGGGGCATATGATATATGTCTAATCCCAAAATGTATTTTGCCTTTCCTCCTTCAAAGCTTTTTGCCATCCACTCTCCAGGGCTGCCATGACCAGAGAAATGCAGGAAACCTCCTCCCTGGCTTATGGCGGCGATAACATTACTTTGCTTCATGTTTCCTTCTGAATACCATACTTTTATTGCCTCAAAATCAGATGGCAGATTGTCAAAGAATACCTGATTTGCAACCTCTCCTTCATAAAAATTGGTTGTTGCTGTGTCATCGAATGTGTCTCCTCCAACCAGAATGGCTCTCTTGAACCATTCGCTTCCAGCGGCATTTTCCTCATAATATATTATTTTGTTCACCATTATCTCGACTTCTTTTTCATTTCTGCATGCAAGTCTGCCAACATAAACGTCAGGATATAAATCAAGCACATCCTTTCCTCTCATACTCCACTCTGCAAATACTCCATTTCCGTTACTGTCCCAGTCATCAAAAACTGGCTGCCCATCTTCATATTTATACACATCGGCAAAATACAAATCTGTAAGATATGTCTTTTCAGCCTGGTCATCTAAATGGCTGTATCTCACAGGAACAAGCCATGTATCGCTTTTTATTGGTGAGTCAAGTCCACCAACGAGCATCACATATTTTATGCCATATTGTTCTATTGCATCCTTAATTGCATATTTTACTTTTTCAGCGTTGTCTCTGCCACTATAGCTTGATGTTATGCTTTCCACAGTTTCAATCAATGTCTTTATTCCATGGCTTTCTTTATGCTCCTTTAATGGCTGCAGTTCATCAACAAATTTTTCTGGACATATGATGAGTAAATCATATTCATCATTTGTGAACATTGCCTTTACAGGCAGCTCATATTTAACCCTAACATTGATATCATGCGCATATAACGCTTCGTTTCTCACGGCATTGTATTTTAATGGATATAAATGGATGCTAAGGAAAACAACACGCTTTCCGTCTTTGATTCCAACTCCTATTTTGTAACTATACCAATCCTCTGGATAAAAAACATCCTTGCTGTAAATCTCTCCCTCCTTTGCTCTGTAATTATCAATCTTCATGTTTAATGACACTGCTGGAGGAGCCGGAGCTATCTTCTTGTCCAATTTTATTGTTTCCACATTCCTTGCTTCAACCTTTATCTCTTCTATTTTTGTTCCTACTGGAAATGTATATGTCTTTACATAATATGGAAGCATTGGATAGCCGTCGTTACGCAAATATTTGCAATCATCCACAATAACGTTAACATATTCATTGTTCTCTTTTATTTGTACATCTGAGAAATGTACAGCAGTAGCAACAGAATTGCTGTTGTTTGCTATGGATATTGTAAAAGCCAACACACCTGCCAACAATATAGCTACTAACTTTTTCATAAGACATAATAGAAAAACATTAAAAAAACATTTCTATCTTCATATCCTCTTTTGCATCAAAATATTTTGCTGCATTTCCTTCTCTTCTCGCGATTTCTAAAAAACCGCTGCTTCCTATAACAGCGAGTATTTCTCCTTTTTTAGCATATCCATAAGAGGGATATAATTTGATTTTCTTTTCCACAACCCCCATTTTAACATGGAATTCTTTTGCTTCCAGATTTTCTTTTGTTATATTTGTTATTATATTGCCGAATCTATCTATAAAGAGTACTTTTCCCTTTATTCTTCCTTTTTCTACGGTAGCTTTTCCAAAATCGAGTTCAACATATTTCTTTATCTCCTTCCCTAATTCCTTTGCTTTAATTCCAGTGGACAATTTAGCCGCAACAGGAGCAAAAACATCTCTTCCATGAAATACAGGGCTGGCTTTTCTGCTGACTTTTATTTCATATATCTTTTTAATGCCGAGTTTTTTTGCAGCCGGGATAAATAAACCGTTGTCGGGGCCAACAAAATATGCATTTCTGCATTCTATAATTATTGCTTTTCTCTCTGTTCCCACCCCTGGATCAACAACCCCTATATGGATCGCCTTCTTGAAATAAGGTACAATTGAATATAAAACAAATGCCCCCTGCCTTATGTTTTGCGGCATTATTTCGTGGGTTATATCCACGATTTTCGCATTTGGATTTATGGAAAGAATTTTACCTTTCATCTCCGCCGCATATTCCCAGCCGATATCTGTCGTTAATGTAATTATCATCTCACCACTTCATCAATCCATTCGAGGTATCTTTCATTTCCTTCTTTTATATCCAAGCAGATTATCTCTGGCACTTCATATGAATGCACTTCCTTTATTTTTTTCTCAACTTCTTTATATCTTTCCTTCTTTGTTTTTATAAAGAGTATTTTTTCCTTTTCTCTCTCAACTTTTCCTTTCCATATATATGCAGAATTAACACTCCATGAATTTATACATGCAACCAGTTTTTCTTCCAGCAATGCATCAATTATCTTTTTTTCATTTTCTGGTTTGCAGGTTGTTATAATCAGACAATACATGTTTCTATAATATATCATCTATATCAAATTTATTCTAATACCCCTTTTTTCTTTGCCTGCCATTCAATCAATCTTGCAAATAAAATATAGAATGACTTAATTATTGAATGAATTTTTTTATCCCGGAAATAATCATCGGCTATTTTCTTTATCCATCTCAAATTATGGAGCATACATTTTATAAATAGTTCTTTATGTAATTCGCTCATTTCTTCTTTCCTGAACCAATCCTTTTCTTTTAATTTACCCATCGGAACAAAAAATAGCGGAACTATTACACTTTTGAAGTCTTTTAAATCTTCTATAAGTTCTATAGTTTTTATTATATCTTCTTCCTCCTCTTCAGGCAATCCAGTTATCAGTGTGCAAGCAGGTATCATATTATTATCAGTTATAATGCCAGCAGCATGTTTAATAACTTCTGGATATTCTTCCACCTTAAATGGCTTAGCCTTGGCCGGCATTAATTTTTTCATTAATCTTGCTGAACCTGTTTCTATTCCCATCTCGGCTCCCCACCATCTCTGCTTTTCGTCCAGTAAAATTTCAGCTATCTTTTTCATCAACTTCGGTTTAGCAGCAACAGCAGCAAAAGAAACATGGCTCCAGGACACATGTGAAAAATATTTTTTGGCAATTTTGTTTAATTTTATCACCTTTTCTTCATCTGGTATAACACCCTTTTGCCCATACAGCAAAACATCTTCAGCATGCAAAATAGCCGTTTTCAAACCATGCCTTTTGTTTATCATCAGCTCCTTCTCTATTTTTTCATATGGATACCATCTCAGAGGGCGTAAGGTAACAGAGCAAAATTTGCAGCCTCTGGGACAACCTCTTCCTATTTCCACTAGTCCGTTTATGGAAGCTCTTTTTATTTCAGGAATTTCCTCTATTGTTGGCACTTTACTTTCCTTATAAAATTTTGGCAATTCTTCGCCATCCAAAGCTTTCTTGAATAAATGAATTGCCATTTCCCCTTCCCCTTCAAAAACGCAATCTATGCCATATTCATCAAGAAACTCTGGTTTAAAATGGAATTGCCATGTTGCTGGGCCGCCAACAATGGTTTTTGCTCCCTGTTCCTTCAATTTTTTGTATCCTCTGCTCTGCAACAATTTTTTGAAGTATTTAGCCAGATATGGTTCTCCTGTTTTCATTATCCCTGCAAGTGTCGTGGAAGATGGACCCCAGCCAAAAGCGTCCATGACATAAATGCCAATAACTTTTGCCTCATATTTTCTCAAATCATCTGGATCAATAACAATTGCATCTATTCCTTCATCAAGTAGCTTAGCTTCTATTTTGCGAAGCCCATACGGGGCTTGCCACGGGAAGCCGCTCACCTTTTTCATTTTTGGGAAGAAAAGTTGTCTGAACATAAATTCTGGAATCCAGTTGGGAGGAGCACTTGTCCCAAATCCCAAAAATTCTTTGCCATGGTAATTGCTCATTAATGTTCTGTCGCATGTCAATAGAACATCTACTTTCATATTTCTTTTACCATCTCAAACACTTTTTCAAAAAATTCTCTGTTGTAAATGCATCCTGGGTCTGGAGCAAGATGATCATTGAAATACCCATATGCTCTTGCTCTGCATCCCCCGCAATAATAACGGTATTTGCAGCTTCCGCATTTTTTAATCAAATCTTTATTTCGCAACTCTTCAAGCAACTTATTATGCCTCCAGATTTCCTCAAAATCATCCTTCAGAATGTTTCCTATTTTTACAGGGAAAAATACACATGGTTGCAAATCACCGTTGGGTCTCATTGCAAGATAGAATCTGCCTGCCCCGCATCCTCCTATAAATTCTGCCAGACTCAACAACTGACCCTGAAGTTTTGGATTGTAAAAATGTGTAGGTATTACAACTTCATTTACGCTATTTTCCTCCTGTTGCAAAGCCACTCTTGCGAATTGTGGAGCAGTTGAAAGAATCTGCACAGTGGATGTTTTTTGGCGCTGCCATAACATCTTGAGTAATTCTTCTCTTTCCTCTGGTGTCAAATCATTTTCCACAATAAATCT
Organism: archaeon; assembly: GCA_024275755.1. Classification (GTDB taxonomy): domain Archaea; phylum Thermoplasmatota; class E2; order UBA202; family JdFR-43; genus JdFR-43. The sequence continues at coordinate 5,269 of JAJRYN010000055.1, forward strand.
CCCTCTTCCTGTGGGAACGAAATTATACACCATGAACCAGTTTACTTTCAGCTCTTCGCACAAATCAATTATCTCTGGAATTTGTTTATAATTGAAACGGGTTGCTGTTGTAGATACTTCAACGAAAAAGCCTTCTTCAACACAATTTTTTATTCCCCTTACTGTTTTCTCAAAAGCTCCTTTCACACCCCTGAACTCATCGTGAACTTCTGGAGTTGCTCCATCCAAGCTAATCTGGGCAAATTGCACGCCTGCTTCCTTCATTTTCTTTGCAACCTCTTTTGTTATGAGTGTCGCATTTGTAGCCATTGCCACATACATACCTTTATCTGCAGCATATCTTGTCAGCTCGAAAATATCCGGTCTCACCAGTGGCTCTCCCCCAGAGAATGCAAGAATTGTTACACCAGCTTTGGCCATGATATCTATTGCTCTTTTTGCATCTTCCGTGTTCAGCTCATCCTTTCCTTTTTTGCCAGATGTGGAATAACAGTGCTTACATCTCAAATTGCATGCCGTTGTAACATCCCATACTACTTGATAAGGGGCGCCTGCTGTAAAGGGGCGGCGCACCCCAAAATATGCTATCCCCTTTATTGTGGAAGCAAGTGCTTTTGCCCAGTATGAGTCCTTGAATTTTTCTTTGATTTCCTCCTCGCTAAGCCCAAAAGCCTCTCCACCTTTTATTAAAACTTTTCTCACCAGTACCGCTGCAACCTTACATGCAGTGCATGCATCTTCTCTCTGCCCAGTGTATAACTCAATAGCAACCTCTACTCTGTTCTTTCCATCTTTATCGCAGTATTTGCTAAGTGGCTTGAGAATGTTTCTTACGACGGGATTTCCAATGGTTGATTTTAGCATACTTACTGCTGTTACTGTTTTCACTTTACCCCCTCCTTCACATTTTTTTTCTTCTCAAGATACTTTAGAGCCTTTTCGACCTTTATTGCAAGTTCTTTTATTCCTTCCTTGTATTTCCCTCCAAGCTTATGAATCTCCTGCTTCAAATCATTCAGCAGGCCTGAAATTTTATTGATTTCTTTGTCAATTATTTTAACAAAATCGAGATTTGCAGAATAAACAAATTTCCTGTTTTTTCTTGTTCTTTCAACGTATCCCATTCTTCTCAGACTGTTCAATGAATTGATAGTTGTTGAATAAGCACATCCTACTTCTTTAGATATCTCCTTTGCAGTGAGCTTATCTTTTGTGGCCAGAATAGCAAATATATCCGCCTCTATCTCTCCAAAACCCCACTGCTTAAGCACCTCTCCCAACTTCTTTCTCACTTTCTCTGCCATTTTATCACAAATACAATAGTTATCATAAATTAGATAATATTATATAAAGTTTTCGTCAAAAATTTTTGAAAAACAGGAGAAGAAATTTTAACTTGATGATATCCTGCTTTAACTGTTTTACCAAAAATTTAAACACTATATTCCATTTTTTAGGTAATGAGATTCATAATATTTGGTGCTGGAGCTCTAGGCTCACTGTTCGGGGCTTTGCTTTCAATGCATCATGATGTTTTGCTTGTTGGAAGAAAAAAGCATATGGAAGTGATTAAAGAAAAAGGGTTAAAAATCGAGGGAATAACAGAAGGAGTGTTCTATCTAGAAACAGAGTGGGATGGAAGTGAATATGATATTGTTATTTTAACAACGAAAGCATATGATACAGAAAAAGCAGCAAGGGAGATTTTAAAAAAATTTGGTAAGATGCCGGTTCTTTCTCTTCAAAATGGATTGAGAAATGAGGAAATGCTGGCAGAGATTATCGGCAATGAATATGTTATTGGAGGAGTAACCAGCCATGGTGCAACTTTTCTTGAATATGGAAGGATATATCACGCTGGCATTGGCGAAACAATTATAGGAGAAATAGATGGCAAAATAACGGATAGGATAAAGAACATAGCAGAAGCATTCAACAAATGCGGGATAGAAACAAAGATTAGCAGGAATATAAAAAATGAGATATGGAGGAAAGCAGTGGTTAATGCAGCCATAAATGGCTTAACTGCGTTACTGAAATGCAAGAACGGGTTTTTGCTTGAAAATAGAAACGCTGAAATTTTACTGGAAAAGATCTGCAGAGAGTGTATTAAGGTAGCCAGGGCAGAGGGAATTGAAATTGGAGAAAAAATAATAGACAAAACAAAAGAGATTGCAGAAAAAACTGCAGATAACATATCTTCAATGCTTCAAGATTTGCTCAAGGGCAAAAAAACAGAAATAGAAGAGATAAATGGAGAATTCGTCAGAATAGCAAGAAGGCATGGTATGGAGGCGTATATAAATGAATTTTTAACTCTTGCAATAAAAGCAATGGAAAGTGTGCGGCATCTGGGTTGACCTGACGATCATCTTTTTTCTCGCAGGGGCCCGAAGATGCCGCTGTTGCTCCATGCTTGCACCTCTACTCATTTTGTCATAGAGGCCTTCGTATGGAGCGATAATAAATAAGACATGGCATAAATAATTTGCTTTCAGAACAGCCATAAAAAATTTAAATGAAATCAGATATTACAAGCGTGGGAGCATGGTGTAGCCAGGGATCATAGCGGGCTCCAGTTATGGGGATGATTAAAAGAGGGTCATCCGAGGTATGAAGAATAACTGGAGCGATGACCCATAGAAGAGACCCGCTGACCTGGGTTCAAATCCCAGTGCTCCCACTATCTTTAACCTAATAAGTGATAAAAATGGCTGAGACAAAAGAATTTAAGATAAGCGTAAAATTAGTGCTGTCCCTGCTTGCAGTATTTGTGGGTATAATATTCTACATATCATGGGGATTAACATATGGCGTATGGGCAGATATTGGCATATATTCTGTTACAATCCTATTCGTGGCACTGGGCATTCTAGGCTTAATTTTTACGAGAATTAAATAAAACATTTTGGATTATTTAACAATACACACAAATTGAAAATCTTTTTCGATCATTTCATGTAAAAATGGGCTCGGCCGGATTCGAACCGGCGACCTTCGCCTCGTGAAGGCGACGTCATAACCCCTAGACCACGAGCCCTCTACTTTTTACTTGGCAACAAAATATCAATTCCGTTTTTAAATGTTTTAGTGTCTATTTTGCTTGCAGTTTATTTTATGAAGTGCATTTTCTAAATCTTCTATTAAATCAATTATATTTTCTATCCCCACGGATACCCTTATTAAAGAATCACTTATTCCAATTTTTTCTCTCTCTTTTTTAGGT
>JAJRYN010000056.1 GCA_024275755.1 archaeon
CTAAAGCCCTTGCCCTATCAGGACGAAGAGGCTTCTCAACCCTGACAATGGCACCTTCTTTCCTCCATTCTATTAAGCGATGCCACTGTGGGCTATCATATGAAGTATCAGGCCTTTTCCATATCTCTCGGAGGTAATGATACAATCCTTTTGCCATCTTGAAATGGAAAAAGAAAGCCGTATATAATCATTTTGATGTTGAAACGGAAGCAGGAGATAATTGAAACACGAAAGCATATAGCCAAATAAATTCTTCCTCCATTTTTCAAAATTCTTGGTACTTCCTTGATAATTCAAAGAGAATTGTTATAAACTTATAGTTCATTTCAAATCATGTTCGTTAAAAACTATAAAGAAGTTGAAATGGAAGATGTAAAGGAAGAAGGAGCCAAGGAAGTAAAAATACAGTGGCTTATTGATGAAAAAATTGGCAGAACCTTTGCAATGCGCCGCTTCACAATAAAAAAAGGTGGGCATACTCCATTACATAAGCATGATTGGGAGCATGAAGTTTTTGTTCTTGCTGGAGAAGGTGCTCTTGTTGATGAAAATGGCAAGGAGTATCCTCTAAAGCCAGGAAATTTTGCGTATGTTGAACCAAATGAAATGCACCAGTTTAAAAATAAGGGAGATGATGACTTTATTTTTCTATGCATGATACCGCTACCATGAAAACAATTTTTCTCTCCAAGGAAGAAGTAAAGAATCCATTAACAAAGGAAATTAAAGAAGCTGGCAGAATTGTAAAGGAAAAGGGGCTGGTGGAAGGAAATTTTGGCAATATAAGTGTTAGATATGGAAAGCGAATCATCATTACGGCAAGTGGTGCTGACTTGGGCAATTTAAGTAATGAGGACTTTGTTGAAGTTGTTGATTATAATGGTGTTACAGATATAGCCTTAGCAATAGGTTTGAAAAATCCATCTATAGAAACACCGATGCACTGGTTTATTTATCGCAAGCCAGAAGTAAATGCAATCATTCATACTCATAAAATATTTGAAGATGCTCCAACAACGGAGAAAGACGCTCCCGCTGGAAGCATCGAGTTGGCAATAGAAGCACTAAAAGCTTTAAGATTCGCGAATCTAATAAATTTAAAAAATCATGGTAGTGTGGCTGTTGGTATTGATTTGAAAAAAGCCTTGGAGGAATTAAAATGCTTGTAGGTGGCAAAGAAATGAGGAGTTTGTGGTATGAGGAGGGATGTTTAAAATTGATCGATCAAAGGAAATTGCCGGCAAAACTTGAAATTTTTGAGGCTAGGGCTGTTGAAGATGTGGCATATGCCATAAAGGAAATGGTTGTTAGAGGAGCTCCTGCAATAGGATGCGCCGCAGCCTATGGAATGGCAATGGCAGATGATGTGGAAAAGGCTGCAGAGTTGCTGAAATCCACGAGACCAACAGCCCATGATTTATTTTATGCTGTCGATTATATGCTGGAAAAAATAGGGCGTGGAGAAGATACATTAAAGGCAGCTGATGAATATGTGGAAAGCATAATAGAAAAATGTCGAAAAATAGGTGAGAATGGCAAAAAACTTATTCCAAAAAATGCCCGTATTCTGACTCACTGTAATGCTGGCGCTCTGGCTACAGTTGATTATGGAACTGCTTTAGCCCCAATAAGAATGGCCAAGGATAAAAACATATTTGTGTGGGTTGATGAAACCAGGCCTCGTTTGCAGGGTTTGCTAACAGCATGGGAACTTGAACAGGAGGGCATAGAATATGCTATAATAGCAGATAATGCAGCAGGCTACTTCATGAAAAATGGAAACGTGGATTTGGTTATAGTTGGCGCAGATAGAATAGCAGCAAATTATGATGTTGCAAATAAGATAGGCACATATGAAAAAGCAGTTGTGGCAAAGGAAAATGATATTCCCTTTTATGTTGCTGCTCCATTGAGCACATTCGATGAAAGCATTGAAGACGGAAGCAAAATAAAAATTGAGGAGAGAAATGAGGAGGAAGTGATGAGCATATATCATTGGAAACCGAAAAAAGCGAGAAACCCTGCTTTTGATGTTACCCCAGCAAAATACATAACGGCAATAATAACAGAGGAAGGCATAATAGAAGTTAATAAATAACTATTTGCTTTTCCTCCCAATTTCTTTTGCTGGTATGCCTCCGTATATCTTTCCTTTTTTGAGCACCTGGTCTTTTGTAACCAGACTCTTTGCTCCAACAATGACATCATCTTCAATAACTGCTCCAGGAAA
>JAJRYN010000057.1 GCA_024275755.1 archaeon
ACTTTTCCAAATGCAGTTATCGCTATTGTCATATCATCTGCTTCCTTTGTATCTCCTCCAACCAATTTTCCACCATATTCCTTCATACACTCCTCCATGCCCTCCAGCATTTCTTCATAATTTTCCTTTTCCAGATTTTTTGGCATACCAATGGCCGCCACATATGCTATAGGCTTTCCTCCTTTGGCAGCTATATCGCTTATATTGACAGCCATGGCGTACCAGCCCATCTGATAAAAGGTGCTTCCTTCTGGAAAATGCGTTTTCCTGCTCACCATATCAGTTGTAACAAGCAAATATTCCTCTCCCGCATCTAAAAATGCACAATCATCAAAAGGAATTGAAAATTTTTTGGTGACATAATAAGTCAGCTTCCTCTCTCCAACTTGATTCAATTTCATGATTTAAATCCGAAAGGTTTAATATTAATCTTTTCTTCTTTTTCAATGGAATGGCGCTCATATCCCGACGAGAGCAACGTGGAAGAAATTAAAAGAATAGTGGAAAAATATTTTCGTGTATACGAAACGCGGGCTGAGGATCTCATGGCATTTTTTATTGATTTGCCTCCAGATGAAGAAATCCTGAGGCAGAAATTTGATTTCCTGAGAGAGGATTTGAAAAAAAGAAATTTAATTCCCTTCCTTCGTGAAAAAAATGGAGAATATGTTATAATAGTGGCATACAAGCCACCTGTAAAAGGCAGGCCACCATGGATTAACATAGTTCTTTTTGTGGTTACAATAATAACCACGATGCTTTCTGGAGCACTTCTATTTTTAGGAGAAAATGAGAGCCTGATGAAAATTTTTGAAATGGAAAAATTGCTAAATGGGTTGATTTTCTTTTCTGCTCCATTACTTGCCATACTCGGCATACATGAACTTGGACACTATTTCACATCAAAAAAGCATGGTGTGGCTGCATCTCTACCATTCTTCATTCCAATACCTCCAAATCCATTTTTGCCACTGGGCACAATGGGTGCTGTCATATCAATGCGCGAACCTATTCCAGATAGAAGGACACTGCTTGATATTGGTGTAGCTGGGCCAATAGCAGGCTTTCTTGTTTCCATTCCAGTTTTAATTATTGGCCTGAGCATGTCGTCACTGATCGAAATTTCAAAAATACCAGAGGGGGTTCCAATGCTCGGAGATAATCTCTTCATCATGATTCTCTCCACCCTCATGTTCAAGGTTCCCCAGGGTTATACCATAAGTTTGCATCCCACCGCATTTGCAGGCTGGGTTGGTCTGCTTGTCACTGCCATAAATTTGCTGCCTGCCGGCCAGCTTGATGGCGGACATGTAGCGAGAGCCGTGCTGAGAGAAAAGCATCGCTATGCAAGTTTTGCAACAATCATTTTTTTGGCAGCATTGACTTTTTTGGGCATAGGAAACTGGCTTTTCCTTCTCCTGTTGCTGGTGTTTCTGATAGGAACAGAACATCCGCCAGCTTTAAACGAATATATATCCTTGGATACAAAGAGGAAATTGCTGGCTCTGGCGGCATTGCTCATATTCATCTTAAGTTTTACTCCAATGCCAATTTCTGCAAAATGATTACAATCTATATGATATTAGCTCATAACCCTAAAACAACAAAAAATAAATATGGAGAGAAATTTAACATCGAATGAAAAGGATTATTGCAGTCATTGTCATTATCTTACTTTTAATGCCATTGAATCAAACCAGACAGGAAGGAATAAATGCAAAGAATGTTCCCACAAAAGAGGATGTTTTTGGTTTCATATTTGCTCTCCAGAAGAGGGTATTCAATTTTAGATTCCCCCAAAAGGCTGATTTGCTTGAAGAAATTGTAGCCAAAACAGGTAAAATAGATTATTTTGACTACAACTACGAGATAATAAAAGATGCTATCGAAGAATTCTACAAGGCAGAGGGCATTTCATACAATAACAGCAGCATCGATTTATTTGTAGAAAAACTTAATTCAACGTTCACATCTGATGAACTGTATGCTATTTCTTTACTTCTTTTCTCATATGCTGATGTTCTAAATGCAGTCACACGCAAACAACAAATTGAGGAAATTCTAGAAACATGGCAAAATGTGAGGAAAGCAACTTATTATCTGACAAATTGTAGCATCAATGCTAGTATATCTGATGAATATAATCTCATTATAATGGGATGCAAAAAGAACGAAAAGCATGCAAATGATTACAAATTCATTATCGATTTCGGAGGAAATGATTCTTACGAAACAGGAAATAATTCTTTTTTGCTTGATATGGAAGGCGATGATGAATATAGAGGGCTTTCAGACAACAACAGCATAAATCTTATTTTTGATTTAGTAGGCAATGATATATACAGGAGAATTCCATATGCTGTCCAAGGTATAGATTTTCTTGTTGATGCAGAGGGCGATGATGAATATTTTGGAAGCATAGCTTCCTCTTATGAAAATGGTATGGCAGTTTTGGTGGATGCTGAAGGTAATGACATTTACGATGGCAGGAATTACAGCCAGAGCTACAGCAATAATGGTTTTTCCTTATTGATTGATATGAGAGGAGACGATATCTATAAAGCAAGCAACTATTGCCAGGCAAGCAGCGAAAATGGCGGGGTATCTTGCCTACTCGACCTTTATGGAAATGATGCCTTCTTTGCAGCAGATCATGCACAGTCATATGCAAATGGTCTTCCCCGCACTTCCCTATCCATATTCATGAATCTTGCAGGAGATGACTATTATGAAGCAAAAGACTTCTCCCAAGGATACGGTGAAAAGGGAGGGATGGCTTTCTTCTTTGATTTTCTTGGGGAAGATAATTACTATGCATCCCAATTTTCTCAGGCATCTTCATCTTGGTTGGGCCTAGCTGTATTGCTTGATGGAGACGGAAAAAATAAATTTTCTGGAGGATTTTTCAGTCAGGGAAATCAGAGGTGGGGAGGATATTCATTCTTTTTAAACGATTTTAATGCCGATGACATTTATGAAATTTTGATGTTACCAGAAAAGCTTGATATTGATTTATCGAAGCTCCTCAGCAATTTCCTGTAAAGTTTTTTCAACCAGCTCTGGAGCCTTTCCTATGTAATTTTCTGGATTGAATAATTCGTCAATGTCGCCAAGTAATCCAACGATTTCTTTCTTTTCCTTCAAAATTTCCTTTAAATGCACTCCTTTTTCTTTTGCTTCCATTGCACACTGCCTCATTAATTCATGTGCCTCTTGCCTGCTCATTCCTTTTTCAACTAGCTTTATCATCACGGCTTCGGTGAAAACCAAGCCCTCGCTTATTTCAATGTTTTCC
>JAJRYN010000006.1 GCA_024275755.1 archaeon
AAATTTTTTCTTTTGCATGATGTAAATGCATTTTTTGAATAATAATCTTTTCCATATCGAATATGAATGTGGAGTCCTGAAATTTTTTCCGCTATATATATTTTTCTTGCTCATACTATCTTTTCCTCCATAACATGAATTAGGCTTTCTAGAGGTAATTTTCTCCAGAAAGCTTCATAGGGTGTTTCCAAATAACCGCAAAATTCCAAGCTGCCATGTGGTCTATTATTATACCAATTAATCCACTCATCAATTCGACTAAAACACTCTCTAAATCGATTATAGTTACTAAATAACCTTTCCAGTTTTCCGTTTGTTTGAGGATGTTTTACTCTTGTGGTTATAACCTGTGTTCCATAGGATATAACGAATCTTTTGAAATCGCTATCCCATTCTCCATTCTTGTCTTTTCGATGTGCTCCAAATTCACTACCATTGTCTACAAGTAGCTGATCAGCGGGTTTAATCCAGTAATAGTTATTGACCATCAAAGTAACGGCTTCGATGCTATAATTCATATTCGTTGTTTCTTTTTCAATTGCAGAAAGAATGTATCTGGATGCATCATCTTCTATAACACAAATGTGCAAACCATCTTTTTCGTGCCAATCCATATGAACTAGGGAGAGGGAATATTTTCTTTCATATCTTACCCACTTTCTCTTTTTTTGTTTATTTTTATTCTCTTGGGCAATTCCTTTTTCCTTAAGAAACTCGTGAATTTTATTGTGTGGAATATGAACTCCGTATCTTTCATCAAGTATTCTTTCCAGTAGCCTCGCACCGAATTTATATTTTTCATATGCTTCCATAATTATCTCTTTTTCTTCGAGTGTGAGTTCTCTTCTTTTTCTACCTGGTTTTTTCAATCCTGGCAATCTGCCTTTCTCTTTGTATGATTGGATTATTTGTCTAATTCTCCTTTCTGTAACGTTCATGAGGAAAGCAATCTCCGATGTTGGCATTCCATCTTCATATCTTTTTACTATCCATCGAATCTTTTTCTGTGTCAATTTCATATGAGGTGATGCGCAATTAATATATAGCGGAAATTTTTTCGGGACTCCACACTCGCTGCCTACTGCGATAAATATTTATAACGAATCTTATGTAAATAGCATGAGAAAAACATGCGTTATAATCGCATGTTCATTTTTACTCTTTTCATCTCTAGCTTTATCTTATAATGATGATGATGGCTTGCAGGATTCACCATGGCCTATGTTTCAGCATGATGTTAGACATACAGGAAGGAGCGAATATGATACAAGCGATAATGTTGGCATAGAAAAATGGAAAGTAAAATTGGAACCAGTCGACGCAGCTCCAGCTATTGCAAAAGATGGAACAATATATGTGTGCAAACTTGGAAGCATTTATATGCAATTTCTCCGGATGGAATAGTAAAATGGAAAGTAAAAAATGGGGATGAGTTCTCTTCTCCTGCAATAGTAGAAGATGGAACAATTTATGTTGGAAAGATTGCTATATCACCAGATGGAATAATAAAATGGAAGTTGAATATTGGAGAAGTGGATGCTTCTCCTGCAATAGCAGAAGATGGCACCGTATATATTGCAAGCTATGCTGGCTGCTTATATGCTGTCTCTCCAGACGGAACAATAAAATGGAGTTTCAAAACGAAGGAGGGTATAGTTTCTTCTCCTGCCATT
>JAJRYN010000058.1 GCA_024275755.1 archaeon
CAGAGCAGCTCCCTTTATCTTTCCAGAAATGCATAAAGGATGCAATTCAATGCCAAGATTTTCGAGGCCATGTTTTGTTATGCCTTCGGCACATCTTTTAGGTGGGCCTATTTCCTGCTTTTTTTCCACAACCAGCACTTCATAGCCGCGAGAAGCCATCTCCTTTGCTGCTATGCTGCCTGCAGGACCTGCTCCAACTATTAAACAGTCAACCTTCATTTTATCCCTCCATTGCCCCTACAGGGCAAAATTTGACACATGTCATACATGATATACATTTTCCCTCATCGATTACAATCCTTGTTTCATACAGTGTTATTGCATCCACTGGACATATTCCCACGCAACCTGCACAGTATAAACATTTATCATAATCTACTCTCACCATATTTCTTCCCCCATAAAAGATGAACCTGTATTTTTATATTTTGCTTTCTTTCTTCGAGATGTAATAATGTTAGCGGTTGTTAACTATTTCTTATCTTATCCAGCAAATAAGAAAAATTTTAAATATTGAAAAAAGAATTGTAGGAATATTATGAGGTTAATAGAAGAGATTGTTAAAGAGAATGGTTTTGAAATACTGGAAGTAACAAAAAGTGTTGATGAAATTTCTCTAAAAAAGACCGGCATACCTGAAATAATAAATGCTGCTTATGTTGAAAAAGATGGCAAAGTTTATCTCGCAAAAGAGAACGGAACAATTGAAAGAATCGGTACCAAAGAATACTGGGAAAAAATAATGAAACATAAGCCAACGGAGCAACACGTGGCAGAGATAAATACGAATATAAAACACACTAAAGAGTTAATGAGTTGCGGATTGTGCAATCAACATAAAAATAGTACGGCCTTGCTCAATATCGTTGTAACAAATAGATGTGATTTAAGGTGCTGGTATTGCTTTTTTTATGAAGAAAAAGCAGGTTTCATTTATGAGCCAACACTTGAGGAAATAGAGAATGGAATAAAAGTTGCAAGAGAATTTAACGGCTATACTCCTCCAATACAAATTACAGGAGGAGAACCTGCTTTAAGGGAAGATTTGCCAGAGATAATAAAAATGACGAGAGAATTGGGTTCACCTCATGTACAGCTCAATACAAATTCTATTTCTCTAGGTATCGAATATTTTGAAAATCCACAATCTGCTATAGAAAAAGTTTCAAAATGGGTGGAAGCTGGCTTAAAAACAATCTATACTTCTTTCGATGGATTGCATCCAACATCAAAGAGCAACCCCAAAAATCATTATGAAACTCCTTTTGCTCTGAAAGCATATATAGATGGAGGAATAAGAAGCATTGTGCTTGTCCCTACAGTGAGCCAGCTTAATTTGAAAGAAACACCAGACATTGTTAAATTTGCAATGCATAATATTGATAAGGGAATAAGAGGGGTGAATTTCCAGCCAATTTCTTTAGTTGGACATATAAAGAAAGGAGATAGAGAAAAGCTCAGGGTTGTGCAATCTGATATTGTGGAGGAGATGAAAAAAATCTTCAATTTTGGGATTGAAGCCTGGTATCCTGTTCCGACTGTGGCGGCATTGGCAGACATCATAGGCAAGGACTCACATGTTCATTTTTATAATAGTGAGAAATGTGGTATGGCCACATACGCATATGTTGATAAGGAGAAGAATAAACTCATTCCAATAACTGAATTTGTTGATGTTGATAGATTCATAAAAGATGTTAATGAACTGCAGTCCAGCATGCTGAAAAAAGCATTATTTGGTGCAAAACTTATTCCAGATGCGATTAAATATGGAAGTTTGAGAAAGGCTTTAGCGAAAAAACTAACAGAATATATACTGCAGGATGAGTTGCCAACTGGTGAAAAATTATCTCAGATACTGGAAGATGTCATAGAAAAAGGAGACTACAGTGCCCTTGGGAAATTCCATCATCGCTTTCTTTTCCTGGGCATGATGCATTTTCAGGATTACTATAATTATGATGTCAACAGAGTAAGGAGGTGCAGCATACATTATCTTGCTGGCTCTAGGCTTATACCATTCTGCACTTACAACGTATTTCCGCATATTCATAGAGATAGAATTCTGGAGGAGAATAAGGTAACAGGAGAAAGAGCAGAAATTCTGAAAAAGAAATCAATAGATGCAAAGGAAAAGGTAGAGGCTTTCAGGGAGAGGAAGCAGGAAATAACAAGCTCACCGGTATACAAAGAAATCTATGCCATTAAGTAAATACACAATCAAAACAAAAATTATATAGGCTTTAAACCTTTCTTGCTTGAAATGTACATTAGGCAGCCTATAGTAGCAGTGCTTGGCCACGTAGACCATGGCAAAACAACACTGTTAGATTATATTAGAGGCTCATGTGTTGCTGCCAGGGAGGCAGGAGCGATAACCCAGCATATAGGAGCTACAGAGGTGCCTATAGATGCAATAAAGAGCATATGCGGCGATTTATTAAAAGGAAAAAAATTTAAGATCCCTGGCCTACTTTTTATCGATACCCCAGGCCATTTCGCTTTTACAACTTTAAGGGCGAGAGGAGGAGCTCTGGCAGATTTGGCCATTTTAATTGTTGATATTAATGAAGGAATAATGCAGCAGACTGAAGAATCTATAGAAATTTTGAAAAAATACAGGACACCCTTTGTGGTTGCTGCAAATAAAATAGATGCGATAACAGGCTGGAAGAAAGTTGATGGAATCATAAGTCAACGTCTGGAGAAGCAAATTGAAGCAACAAGAAAAGAATTTGAAGAAAAATTTTATAAGCTGGTTGGAAGCTTATATGAAAAGGGTTTTTCAGCAGATAGATATGATAGGATAAGAGATTTTACAAAAAATGTTGCTATTGTGCCAATTTCTGCCAAAACAGGAGAAGGAGTTAAGGAGTTACTCATGATTTTAATCGGTTTGGCCCAGAAATTTTTAGAAAAGCAATTAATTACAGAAGAAAATGAGGCAGAAGGAACCGTTCTGGAGGTAAAAGAAGAAAAAGGACTAGGCACAACAGTAGACGCCATTATTTACAATGGGATAATAAGAGAGGGAGATAAAATTGTACTCGGTGGTAAAAATAAACCATTTGTTACAACTGTAAGGGCTTTGCTGAAGCCGAAGCCACTGGACGAAATAAGAGATCCATCAGATAGATTTTTAAATGTTAAAGAAGCACATGCTGCATGTGGAGTAAAAATAGTTGCCCCTGATCTGGAAAAAACATTTGCTGGCGCTCCAATAAAAGTTGTTAAAAATCTGGAGGAGGATATTAAAAAAATAAAGCAGGAGATGAGCGTTCATATTGAGACAAGCGAGGAAGGAATAATATTGAAAGCAGATGCCATTGGCTCTTTGGAAGCTTTGGCATACATGCTTAAGGAAAAGAATATTTCAATAAGAAAGGCAGATGTTGGGGATATTTCAAAAAGAGATATTGTTGAAGCACAGACGAATGCAAATCCTTTGAATAGAGTTGTTCTGGGATTCAATGTTAAAATTTTGCCTGAAGCAGAGGAAATTGAAGAAGTTGATATAATAACAGACAAAGTTATCTATCATCTTTTAGAAAAATTTGATGAGTGGCTCGAAAAGAAAAAGAAGGAAATTGAAGAGGAAAGGAGGAAAGAGATAACATACCCTGGCATGATCATGTTTCTGCCCAACTGCACTTTTAGGGTTAGTAAGCCAGCAATTATTGGTGTAAGAGTCTTGGCAGGAGAAATAAGGCCCGGGCAGAAGTTAATAAGAGATGATGGAAAAAGCGTTGGTAAAATAAAAAGCATACAGATGGAAAAACGCTCCTTGCAAAAAGCTACACAGGGAATGGAGGTAGCGGTTGCTATAGAAGGGGCTACTGTAGGGAGACAAATAAAGCCTGGACAAATAATGCTTGTTGATATAAGCCGGCAGGAAATTCAAAAACTGCTTGATATGGATCTGACACCTGATGAAAGAGATGTGCTGGAAAAACTTATTAAGATAAAAAGAGAGAAATGAAACTCTTTCCGTATAAGCCAAGAAAATATCAGGAAGAAATTATCCAAATCATTTTAGACTGTCTTAAAAACAAGAAACATTTGATAATGGAGGCGCCCGCTGGCTCAGGGAAAACAATATGTGCCTTGGCTGCCTGTTTATCTTTTGCCTCTGAAAATAATAAGGGCATCATATATCTTACAAGAACGAATTCGCAGCAGAAACAGGCAATCCGAGAGCTAAAAAGAATTGCTGAAAAACTGGATTTAAAAGCAGTGAGTATTCAAGGGAGAACAAATACATGTCTCCTCATTGATGCGATTCCATCTCTCAAGGAAAAAAATATGAGCAA
>JAJRYN010000059.1 GCA_024275755.1 archaeon
TAATAATAAAAGCAGTCAATATAATGCGTGCCAATCGCCGCCAGCCTTATGGAGCAAAAAAAGATGCAGGTCATTACGTTGCATGGTCATTTGGACCAGGAAGAGGAATGGCCAGAGTACCTCGCTTGCCCACTGGAAGAGCGGCCATGGCTCCTGGAACAGTTAAAGGCAGGAGAGCACACCCTCCAAAAGTTGAAAAAATATGGGAGAGGAAGATAAACAGGAAGGAAATGTTGTTGGCAAGGTTATCTGCCTTATCTGCCACCCTCAATGAAGAGCTTGTTAGGCAGCGTGGCCATAAATTTAGTGCCGAGCTGCCAATTATTGTGGAGAATAAATTTGAAAAGTTGAAGAAAGTCAAGGATGTTTTGAAAGTGCTGAAAAAATTAGGACTTATTGATGATATAGAAAGGGCTAAAGAAGGAAAGCATGTAAGGGCAGGAAAGGGTAAAATGAGAGGAAGGAAATATAAAAAGCCAAAGTCATTGCTTATCATCGCATCAAATGTGGAAAATATTAAAAAAGCCGCTGGCAATTTACCTGGTGTGGATGTGATCACGCCCGATGAAATAAATGTTGAATATCTTGCTCCCGGCGGACATGCTGGAAGACTTACTTTATATACTTTAAACGCTGTGAAAAAAATAGGTGAGAAATATGGATCCATATGATATAATAGAGCACCCCTACGTTACAGAAAAAACATTAATGCTGATTGAAAAAAATAATGCTCTTCAGTTTGTAGTTAAAATGGATGCCAACAAGAAGATGATTAAGGAGGCGGTGGAAAGAATATTTGAAGTAAAGGTTGAAAAGGTTACAACCCGCATAACAAAAAAGGGCAAAATCGCAACAGTTAAATTGGCTCCAGAATATAAAGCTGAGGATATAGGAATGAGAATAGGTATATTCTGAGGTGTAAAAATGGGAAAGAGATTAAGACACCAAAGGCGCGGCTCCGGAAACCCCCCATACACAAGCCCTTCATTCAAGCATAAGGGGCCGGTAGGCTATCCAAAGCTTGGAGAATATGAAGGGGTAATTGAGGATATAATTCATAATCCAGGCTCTACCACTCCAATGGCGATTGTGAGACTTGAGAACGGGCAGGTAGCCAAATTAATTGCATATGAAGGAATGATGGTTGGAGAAAAAATAAAATTCACAAAGGAAAGCATAGTAAAGCCTGGAAATGTTTTACCTCTTGCTTCCATTCCTCAGGGAGCTCCTGTTTTTAACATTGAGGGAGAGCCTGGAGATGGAGGAAAATATGTGAGGGCTGCAGGAACATATGCAGTCATTATTTCTCATGAAAAGGACGGCGTAATAGTTAAGCTTCCTTCAGGCAAGCATAAAAAATTCATGCCAGATTGTAGAGCCACCATTGGCTTGCCAGCAGGAGGAGGAAGGGATGAAAAGCCATTTGTCAAAGCTGGAAAGAGATACCATGCTACAAGGGCCAGAGCAAAATTATGGCCAATTACAAGTGGTGTTGCCATGAATCCAGTTGATCATCCTCATGGAGGGGGCAGCCATCAGCATGTTGGCAGGCCCAAGACAGTAGCGAGAGGAGCACCTCCTGGCAGGAAAGTTGGTTCTATAGCTGCTCGCAGGACAGGTAAGAGGTGAGGAAATGGTAAAAAGGAGTAAGAGGAGGAGGAAGATTGAAATCACAAGCAAAAAAGAATTTACATATCGTGGCTTAACTTTTGAAGAGCTTTCAAAAATGAGCATAGAGGAATTGCTGCCATTGCTGCCAGCGAGGGCAAGAAGAACATTGAAGCGTGGTTTAACACCTCGCCAATACAGACTGCTTGAAAAAATCAGAAAGACGGAAAAGGGCAAGCCAATAAGAACGCACCTTAGGGACATGATTATATTGCCTGAGTTTGTTGGTCATACCATTGCTATTCATAACGGCAAAGAATTTCAGCCAGTCGTTATTAAGCCGGAGATGATAGGACATTATCTTGGAGAATTTGCATTAACAAGAAAGGAAGTCAAACACAGCGGTCCAGGTGTAGGAGCCACACGTTCTTCAAAGTATCTGCCATTGAAGTGATGAAATGAAGTACTCAATAGAATTAGACCCGGAAAAAACTGCAAAGGCATATGGACGCGAGTTGCATTGCTCACCAAAAGCCTGCGAAAACATAGCTAGAGCTATAAAGGGTATGAGCGTGAAAGAAGCAAAGAAATATCTGGAAGATGTGATTAATTTCAAGCGTGCTATTCCATACAAAACTCATAATACAGAGAGGGCCCATAAAAAGGGAATTGGTCCGGGAGCCTATCCGCAGAAGGCTTGTAAGCTCATACTCAAAGTTATAGAAAATGCTGAAAATAATGCCGAGTATAAAGGATTAAATCCAGAAAATATGTATATTGCCCATATTTCCACCTATAAAGGGCGTATTATACGTGGCTTTATGCCCCGCGCTTTCGGAAGAGCAACCGCTTGGAATGAACGCACTACAAATGTTGAGATAATAATTGCTGAGAAGGAGGAAGAATAGCATGGCGATAGAGAGAAAATTCGTTCAGGAAAATCAGAAAAGGGTGTTGCTTAAGGAATTCTTGATGAAGGAGAGCGAAAGAGCTGGCTTCGGCGGGCTTAAGATTCAGCGCACTCCAATGGGCACACTCATCACTATGCAGATTGAAAGGCCAGGATTAATTATAGGAAAGGGCGGGAAGAGGATAAAAGAACTTACTGAAATAATAGAGAAGAAATTCAAGGTTGAGAATCCACAGATAGAAATTGAGGAAGTGGGAGGAAGTATCGCTCTCAATGCTCAGCTAATGGCGCAAAAGGTTGCTGCTGCCCTGGAAAGAGGATGGCATTTCAGGCGCGTGGGTCACTCCACAGTACGCCGAATCATGGATGCTGGGGCGAGAGGCTGCCAAGTCATAATATCTGGTAAGTTAACTGGAGCAAGACACAGAACAGAGAAATTCACAGCCGGCTATGTTAAATACTGCGGGGAGGTTGCAAAAGAAGTTATGGACGAAGGAATGGCAGTTGCAATAACAAAGCCGGGAATAATAGGGGTTAAGGTAAGAATAATGTGTCCAGATGCAAAACTGCCAGATGAAGTGGAAGTCCTAGAAGGAAAAACGGAAGAGATTAAGGAAGAAATAAGAAAGGCTGCGGAAAGGAGAGAAGAGGCACTTGAAAAACTGGAGAAACTGGAAGTTACGAAAATTCCAGGCATACCTTCAAATGTACTTACTGCTCTTCATAAAGCAGGCATCAAAAATGCCAGAGAGGTATATGAGATGGACATAAATGATTTGATCGAGATAAAGGGAATAGGTATAAAAAGGGCTGAGAAATTAAAGGAAGTGTTAAAGGAGGTGCTCGAGAAGGATGAAGGCGAAGGAGATAAGAGCGATGAGTAGTGAAGAAAGACGCAAAAAACTCAAAGAACTGAGAAATGAATTAATGGAAGAGTATGGAAGGGCGTCGATGGGCGGCTCACCTCCTTCTCCTGGCAGAATAAGGTATTTGAGAAAAACCGTTGCCAGATTACTCACTGTGATGAGGGAGGAAGGAGAAATAGAATGAGCGATATATGCAAAGTTTGTGGGTTGCCCAAAGAACTTTGTGTGTGTGAAACAATTGCCAGAGAAGGAAAAGAAGTTAAGATTACAACAGAAAAAAGGAGGTATGGAAAGATGGTTACGGTTATATCGGGATTGGATTCATCTGTGGACATATCTGAGCTTGCTACCGAATTGAAAAAATGTTGCGCATGCGGAGGAACAATAAAGAAGAACACCATCGAACTTCAGGGAGATCACAAAGAAAAGGCAAAGAAGAAGCTGGAGGAAATGGGTTTTGCAGTGGAGATAGAATGACGAAAAATTTTTTAAAGCGTGAGTTTATAGGGTTGCGAGTTAGAATCATCGAAGCCACTGATAAAAGTCTCGTTGGTCTACAAGGCGAGATAATTGATGAGACAAAAAACATGCTGATAATAGAAAGTCAGGGAAAAATAAAAAAAGTTGCCAAAGACATAGCAAAATTTGAAATAGAGGGAATGATTGTGGATGGTAAAAAAATAAAATACAGGCCTGAGGATAGGATAAGGAAGATAAAATGATAGGAATAGAAGTTGAAGAACCAAAGGAAAAGTGTGACGATCCAAACTGCCCATTTCACGGGCATTTGAAAGTGAGAGGGGTAATTATAAGAGGAAAGGTTGTATCCACGGCGATGCAGAAAACAGTAGTGGTGGAAAGAGAGCGTCTCCATTACGTTCCAAAATTCGAAAGATATGAAAAGAGAACAAGCAGATATAAGGCTCACTTGCCTCCTTGCATTCATGTCAAGAAAGGTGATGAAGTTATTATCATGGAGTGCCGTCCTTTGAGTAAAACAAAACATTTTGTGGTGGTGGCTAAAAAATGAAGGGAATAGCAGCTTGTGTAACTAGGGGCTTACCAACTGGAGCAGAATTGGAATGTGTGGACAATACAGGGGCAAGGATAGTGGAAATTATAGCGGTTAAGAATATAAAAGGAGTGCACCGTCGTTATCCTGCTGCTGGCGTAGGCGATTTGGTGATGGTAACAGTGAAAAAAGGAAAGCCAGAATTGAAGAGGCAAGTGTTGCATGCTGTGATAGTCCGCCAGCGCATGCCTTACAGGAGGCCAGATGGAACACGCATACAGTTTGAGGATAATGCCGCTGTCATTGTTACACCGCAGGGAGATATGAAGGGTTCTGCTATTAAGGGGCCGGTTGCAAGAGAAGCCGCAGATAGATGGCCCCGTATAGCTGCTGCAGCATCCATAATAGTGTGATAAAATGAGCATGCAACCAAGAAAGCAGAGGAAATTGTTATACACTGCGCCCCTCCATAAGAGGAGGAAATGGGTAGCTGCTCATCTGGCAGAGGATTTGATATTGAGATATAAGAGGAGAAGTCTTCCAGTGATAAAAGGAGATACAGTAAAGGTGATGAGGGGCGAGTTTAAGGGACATGTTGGCAAGGTGAGGAGTGTTGATGTTAAAAAGGGAAGGATAGAGATAGAAGGCGTTGTTATAACGAAAGTAGACGGCAAAAAAGTCCCTCGCCCAGTTCATGCATCAAATGTTGTCATCACTAAATTAAATTTAACCGATCCATGGAGAAGAAGAAAACTCCAGGAAGGATTGCCTGAGGAAGTGAGAGAAGAAATAGAAAAGGAAGCAGAAGAGCAGATAAGGGAGATGGAAGAAGAAATGGCTGAAGAAGAGGAGGCAGCAGAGGAAGAGGAAGCAGAAGAGGCAGAGAGGGCTGAAGAGGAAGTAAAAGAAGAGATTGCTGAAGAAGAAAAGGCTGAAGAAATTGAGGAAGTTGCAGCGAAGGAAATAAGTGAGGAGGAAGGTAAGGAAGAAAAGACTGAAGAAGTGAAAGAAGAAATAACAGAAAAGCCGAAAAAAACCGCAGAGACGGGAAAGGAAAAAGTTATCGAAGAAGAAGGTAAAGTTAAAGAAGCAGAGGAAGGAAAAGATTTAAAAGAGGAGGAGGATGGTGAATAAATGACAGCTCATCTAAAAAGGTTGAAAGCTCCAAGGACATGGAGAATAGAAAGAAAAGTTGCAAAGTGGACAGTTAAGCCTTCTCCAGGACCACATCCAATTGAAAGAAGCGTACCTTTGCTTTTGGTTGTAAGGGATTTTCTCAAGCTTGCCGATACTGGTAAAGAGGCAAGAAAGATAATTGCAGCGCGAGAAATCCTTGTGGATGGAAAGGCGAGGAGAGATTATAAGTTTCCGTGTGGTTTAATGGATGTTATTTCTATTCCAAAAATAAATGAGCATTATAGGGTTTTATTTGATAGAAGAGGGGTTTTAAGGGTAGTAAAAATTGATGAGGAAAGGGCAAAATGGAAACTCTGCAGGATAGAAAATAAAACAATGGTTAAGGGCGGCAAATTACAGCTCAATCTGCATGATGGGAGAAATATTATTGTGGAAGAGAATAGCTATAAGACAGGAGACGTGCTGAAAATATCCCTGCCTGAGCAGGAAATTTTAGAAGTAATCCCAATGGAAAAGGGTTATCTTGCCATGATTACTGGCGGCCGCCATACAGGCCAGATAGCTAAGATTGAAGAGGTTGTTGTAACAAGAAGCCCAATGCCAAACATTGTAAAGCTTGAGGGATTCTCAACAATAAAACCATATGTATTCCCAATAGGAAAAGATAAGCCATTGGTGCAATTGCCAGGGGTAGAGGAATATGAAGGATAATCCAATGAGGAAAATTAAGGTGGAAAAAGTCACAGTGAATATAGGCGTCGGCGAGGGCGGAGAACGCCTCAGAAAGGCAGAGAAAGTGCTGGAGATGCTTACCGGACAAAAGCCTATCCAGACAATAGCTAAGGTTACAAACAGAGATTTGGGTATAAGAAAGGGAATGCCAATTGGCTGCAAGGTTACGTTGAGGAAAGAAAAGGCGATAGACTTCTTGAAAAGAGCATTATGGGTTAGGAACAATAAGCTGCCGTCATGGTCGTTTGATGAGGAGGGCAACTTCGCTTTTGGAATAACCGAGCATACAGATTTTGAAGGAATGAAATACGATCCAGAAATAGGGATTTTCGGGATGGACATCTGTGTTACACTTGAAAGGAATGGTTATAGAATAAAAAAGAGAAAATTGAGAAAAACAAAAATACCAAAAAGGCATAGAATAACAAAGGAAGAAGCAATGGAATTCGTTAAAAAGGAATTTAATGTGGAGGTAGTAGAATGAAGATAAAACAGAAGCAGAAAAAATATGGCAGGGTGGATGGATGCGTGAGATGTGGAAGAAAAAGAGGGATAATAAGAAGATACGGGATGCACCTCTGCAGGCAGTGCTTCAGGGAGATTGCAGAGGATATGGGCTTTAAAAAATATAGTTAAAATGTTGTCTTTACCAAATTTTAATAAAAAAACATGATCTGGATAATAATCGGCATAATTGTAATAGTTATTCTCATATTCTTCTCTGCTTTTTTCGCTGCAGCTGAAATGGCCTTTGTATCTGCAGACAGGGCCAAAATAAGAGAGCAGGCAATGAAGGGAAATAAAAAGGCAAAGATTTTAGAAGATTTGATGCAGAACCCTGATGAGGTTGTGAGTGCAATAGTTGTCGGAAACAATCTGGTCAACATTTCTGCCTCAATATTTGCTGGAGCCATCGCAACCTATCTTTTTGGAAGTATAGGGGTTGGTATGGCAACAGCTGTGATGACCCTCGTTATAGTAATCTTCGGAGAGGCAACGCCCAAAGCATTTGGGATAAATAATGAAGAGTTTGCCCTCAAAATAGCAAAACATCTTTTGATTATAAAAAGAATTTTCTTTCCGGCTGCTCGCCTATTTTCTGAAATATCTGATGCCTTGCTTAAGTTTGTGGGGGTAAAAAAAGAAAGGAAAGCAGCGGTAACGGAGGAGGAAATAGTGGCGATGCTTGATTTAGGTGTAGAGCACGGGACAATAAAGGAGGATGAAAGAGAGCTGGTTGAGGAGGTCTTTGACTTTGATGAAACAAAAGCTATAGAAGTTTATGTGCCAAAAGAAAAAATGGTTTATCTTCATGAGGATGACACCGTTGAAGATTTAATTAGAAAATCTGTAGAAACTGGTTATTCCCGTTTTCCTGTCTGCAGAGATGGCATAGATGACATTGTGGGAATGGTTCATGTAAAAGACGCTTTGATGAAAGATAAAGATTTGCCTGTGCGAGAAATAATGAGAGACATATTGAAAATATCCCCTGGAATGAAGGTTGATGATGTTCTAAGGGAAATGCAAAAGAGAAAGGTGCATATAGCTATTTTACAATCAAAAGAAGGGAAAACAATAGGTCTTTTAACCCTAGAAGATTTAATAGAGGAGATATTTGGAGAGATAAGGGACGAGCACGATAGAAAATGAGAGTAGCTTGTTTGGTAACTGGAGGAAAAGACTCTTTGTATGCCTGTTATGTAGCAATGCATTATGGATGGAGCATTAATAGTCTAATTGCTGTAAAGCCAAGAAGATTATCCTGGATGTATCATGGAGAAAATATAGGATTGCTGCCTCTGGTGGCCGAGTCAATGGAAATCCCATTGCTTATGAAAGAAAGCGATGCTGTGAAAGAAGACGAACTCGAGGATTTGAAAGAACTGATTGAGAAGGCAGACGTGGAAGGAGTGGTGACAGGAGCTATAGCTAGCGAGTATCAGAGAACTAGAATAGAAAAAATATGTCATGATATAAGAGTAAAATCTTTCCTGCCAATATGGCATAAGAAACAGGAGATGCTTATGTATGATTTACTTAAAGCAAGATTTGAGATAATAATAGTTGCTGTTGCAGCTTACGGCTTGGATGAAAAATGGCTTGGAAGGAGAATAAATGAGGCATGTATAGAGGAGTTAATTTCTTTAAATGAAAAGTATGGAATAAATGTTGCTGGAGAGGGAGGGGAATATGAAACCTTCGTTATTGACTGTCCATTATACAAAAAAAGAATAAAGATAGAGAAAGCAGTTAAAACATGGGATGGTAGTAGAGGAAGTTATGAAATAAAAAAGGCAAGACTCGTTGATAAGTAGTCAAACAATTTTTATATCAACTCCTATTTATATAGAAATGCCCTATGATGTTGTTTATAAAGGAGATAGCAGGTTTAGCAAAAAAATTATGGAGGAACTCCTTTCTATTGTGCCTGACGGTGTGTCCGATAAAGAGTCAGATAAAATAGTTTACTCCAGAGATTACTGGCCTATTGGCTCGAGATGGTTTTTAGATGGTAAACTTGCAGGAATGCCAGATTGTATTGTATGGCCAGAAAATGTTGAGCAGATAGCAGAGATAATAAAGATTGCGAACAGGGAAAACATTCCAGTTATTCCATATGGAGGCGGCTCCGGCGTTGTTGGTGCTGCTATTCCTGTTAGAGGGGGCATAATAATTGATATGAAGAAGATGGACCGCATTCTAGAAATAGATGATGAAAGTTTAATGGTTACTGTGCAAACAGGCATAAATGGCATGGTGCTTGAGAGAGAGTTGAACAGGCGCGGCTATACCCTAGGCCATATTCCTCAGTCATTATATTGTTCATGCCTCGGAGGATGGCTTGCGTGCAAGGCAGCAGGTCAATTTTCTACTAAGTACGGCAAAATAGAGGATATGGTTATTGCATTGCAGGCAGCTCTGGCAGATGGAACAATTATAAAGTCGAAGGATATCCCACGTTCTTCTACAGGGCCGGAGGTGGAACGCCTGCTTTTAGGGTCTGAAGGGATATTTGGGATAATCACAGAGGCAACATTAAAAATATGGCCATATCCGGAGGAAAGAGCCATGCTTTCCTTTGTTTTCGATGACATTTCCAATGCTTTACAGGCAGTGAGGCTTATACTGAGAAAAAATGTTTATCCTGCAGTAGCAAGAATTTATGACGAAAATGAAACACTCCGTCATTTCTATGAAGTAAGGGAGGCAAAGAAAAAATGTATGCTGATTTTATTGATGGAAGGGGATAAAGAGCTGGTTGAGCTTGAAAAGAAAATAGCAACAGAAACTTGCAAAAAAGAAGGAGGCATAGAATGCGGAGAAGAGCCTGTGATTCACTGGTTGAATACCAGGTTCAATGTCAAGGAAGCATCGGAGTTCCTGCCGAAAGGCTTCATTTTTGATACTGTGGAGATGGCGGTAAAATGGAAGGATGCCTTGAATTTATACAGGAATGTTATAGATGCCATGCGAAAAGTTGAAGGCATTGTTGTTGCTTCTGCCCATGCTTCTCACTTTTACCCGCAAGGAGTATGCTTTTATTTTACATTTGGTGGCATACCTCCAAAAAATGTTGAGCCATATGAATTTTACAAAAAAGTATGGGATGAAATGATGAATGCTTGTTTGAATAATGGTGGAAGCATAAGTCATCATCATGGAATCGGGCTGATAAGGGCTGAGTGGCTAAAGAAGGAAATGGGGGAAAGAATTAAAATGCTGAGGAAAATAAAAGCTGCCATTGACAGCAACAATATTATGAATCCCGGAAAGCTGGTGGGAGAAAATGGAGAAAACTAAGAAATATGCTTGGGTGATGGATGCTCTTTCAAAAACTCCTCTGCCAGTTAAACTGAGGGCAATGAAGAAATTTCTGGCAGGAGAAAAAGAATACCTGCCGGAGAAAAAAACAAATGCAGATATGGATGCCATCATAAAATGCTCTCTCTGCCCGAATATGTGTAAATTTGATTGTCCTGTTCTGGAAGCAGAAAAAAATGAAGCTTTGTCACCATCTGCAAAAATGCGCATCGCCTATTTTATAGAAAAGGGATTGATAGGCAGCGAAGATTCCTTTGAATTAATGTATAAATGCTGTAGCTGCGATGCCTGTAGACAGTGGTGTCCCTTTGAGTTTTCTGTCGGAGATATACTGAAAGGAGTGAGAGCAGATATTGTTGAGGAAAATAAAACTCCAGAGAAAATTCTGGAAATTAAAGAAAAGCTGGAGAAAAATCATATAATGGATGAAAAAAGTTTTGAAGTTAGAGGCAGCAGAAAAGGAGAAATCCTTTACTTCATGGGGTGTGTTGTACAATCAAAAAGAAAGGAGATTGGAGAGGCGATGATAAAAATTTTTGATATGGCAGGAGAAGAATATGCTGTAATGGAGGAAGAGTGGTGCTGTGGCGCTCCACTGTATAACCTTGGCTTTATCAATGAATTTAAAGAATTTGCGAAGCATAATGTTGAGAAAATAAAGGAAAGCGAGTGCAAAGTCATGATATGCAGCTGCCCAACATGTGCCTATATATTCAAACAGATTTATCCTCAATTTGGTTTCAAAATTAAAGCAAAAATAATGCACTCTTCGGAATATCTATTTGACATTATTCAAAATAAAAAAATAGAAGTGGGAAGCGTAGAAAAAGAGTGCGTTTATCATGATCCGTGCACCCTTGCAAGAAAGCTAGGCATAGAAAAAGAACCAAGAGAAGTTTTAAGAAATGTTGGCATCATTCTGAAGGAAGCATATTTCAATAAAAAAGATACAAAATGCTGCGGACACGGTGGGCAACTTAGCAGAACAAATCCAGATATTGCAGAGAAGATAGCAGAGAATAGGATAAAAGAACTTGCTGAAGTGGCAAAATGCATTGTAACGGCTTGCCCCAGCTGCAAAACAGCTTTTGAAAATTGGGAAGTATACGATTTATCTGAAGTTGTTTTGATGGGCATGATAGAATGAGGGATGATAAGATAAGAAAAAAAGTGGAAAAAATTGCAAGGAAAAACGAAATCAGAAATGTTAGGGTGAAGGTAAAAGATAGAGTAGTGTATCTGGAGGGCATGGCAGACTCATGGGAAACTTATATAAAAATAGGCACTTTGGCTGGAAAAATTAAGGGTGTTAGAGGGGTGGTAAACAATCTTGACTATCCAGGAAAGAAAAAAAGGAAAAAGAAAGAAGGAAAGAAGAAAAAAATTGGAAAGGCAGATGTCGTTATTGTAGGCGGAGGCGTCGTCGGATGCGCAGTTGCAAGAGAACTTTCCAAATATAAGCTGAAAGTCATTCTGATTGAAAAGGCGGAGGATGTTGCAGCTGGAGGAGCTACTAAAGCCAATAATGCACTCGTGCATACTGGCATAGGGGAAAAAATGGGCACATTGAAGCAAAAGTTATGCATAGAAGGACATAAAATGTTTCCAGAGATAGCCAAAGAGTTAAATGTGCCTTTCAAGAGATGCGGAATGTGGATTGTGATTACTGAAGATTCCATAACATATAAAATGCCAAAATTTCTGAAAAATTTCATTGCAAAGAGGATAATTCCTTTAATAATTTTGCAGAGGGCGAAAAAGCTTGGTATCTCGATGAAAAAGGTGAGCAGAGAGGAATTGCTGAAGGAAGAGCCACATGTAACAGAGAAGGCACTTGCGGCGGTATTTTCCCCAACATATGCCATGACATGTCCCTTCCGCTTTACAATAGCTCTTGCAGAGAATGCAATGGAAAATGGAGTTGAAGTTTTATTAAATACAGAAGTTATCGATATTCTGGTGGAGAATGGAAAAGTAAAGGCTGTGGTGACAACAGAAGGAATTATAGAGACAGATTATGTTATCAATGCAGCAGGCTTATATGCTGATGAAGTAGCAGAGATGGCTGGTGCCAGAGAATACACAATACATCCGAAGAAAGGGGCAACACTTCTTTTTGATAAAGAAAGCAGCAAATATTTGAAGCATTCCATGACTTTGCTCCGCCTTCCCAGAATGGAGCATTATAAGGGAGGAGGGATAATGCTCACCATAGATGGCAATGTTCAATGGGGCCCGACAATTGCAGAGGTAGAGAATAAAGAGGATACATCTGTTACAGCTGAGGAAATAGAAAAAATATTTGAGTACTATACGCCATTAATGCCCTCTTTCCCAAAAAAATCAGTTATTGCGTATTTTTCTGGGCTGAGAGCAGCTACATTCACAGAGGATTTCTTTATAGAGGCTTCGAGAAAAGTTAAGGGATTTATTCATGTTGCCGGCATACAGTCTCCTGGCCTAGCAGCTTCTCCGGCAATAGCCAAGATGGTTGCAGAGATTTTAAGAAAGGAGGGGCTTGTTATGGAAAAGAAAGAAAATTTCAACCCTTATCGCAAAAAGCCCGTTGTTTTTCGCGAGTTAAGCATTGAGGAGAGAAAGAAGCTCATAGAAAAAAATCCACTATATGGAAAAGTGGTTTGCAGATGTGAGGAGGTTACAGAAGGAGAAATAGTTGATGCAATTCATTCTAATCCGCCAGCAAGGAGCATTGATGCAATAAAAAGGCGAACGAGGGCAGGAATGGGAAGATGCCAAGGAGGCTTTTGCCTGCCACATATTGCCAAAATTTTGGCAAGGGAATTGAAAATTCCAATGGAAGAAGTTGTTAAAAATGGCAAAAATTCAAACTTATTTATTGGCAGGACAAAATGTTTGCTGGAGGAGAACAATGAAAGTTGATGTGGCTGTTATAGGAGGAGGTCCAGCTGGCCTAGCCGCCGCCCTGAAAGCAAGTGAAAGTGCAAATGTTATGCTAATTGAAAGAGGAGAAGAGCTTGGCGGCATATTGCAGCAATGTATCCACCCGGGCTTTGGCAACTTCATTTTCAAAAAAATGCTTACCGGCCCGGAATACGCGCAGCATTTCATTGACAGAGTTATGGAAGCAGGCATAGATGTTAAAACAAATACGACGGTACTTCAAATAAGCAGGAATAAAAAAATTATAGCGACGAATGCCGAAGATGGCATTCTAGAAATAGAAGCTAAAGCCATAGTTCTTGCAATGGGTTGCAGGGAGAGAACAAGGCAGCAAATTTTGATCCCTGGCACACGCCCAGCTGGCATATATACGGCAGGAACAGCCCAGCGCCTTATTAATATCGAGGGAGTGATGCCTGGAAAAAGAATAGTTATCCTTGGTTCTGGAGATGTAGGCCTAATAATGGCTCGCCGTCTAACATTGGAGGGAGCAGAGGTGGAAGGGGTGTATGAAATTATGCCAAAGCCAGGAGGACTCATAAGAAATGTTGTTCAGTGCCTTCATGACTTTAACATTCCTCTTCATCTCAGTCATACTGTCGTAGATATTAAAGGCAGGAAGAGGGTGGAGGGGGTGGTGGTGGCGAAAGTTGATGAAAATTTGAAGCCAATAAAAGGAACGGAACGCTTTATTCCTTGTGATTGTTTAATTCTTGCAGTTGGCCTGATACCGGAAAATGAGCTGTCAAAGCAGATTGGTATTGAAATAGATGATGTAACTCAGGGGCCGATAGTTGATGAAGGAATGGAAACAACGCTGCCAGGAATATTTGCTTGCGGCAACGTTGTCCATGTTCACGATCTGGTTGATGATGTTACAGTTACAGCAGAAATCGCTGGAAAATATGCTGCAAGATATGCGAGAGGGGAGATAAAGAAAAGGAAAGAAATAAAAGTGGTTGCAGGAGAAAATGTGAGATATGTAGTTCCGCAGATTTTAAGGGGCAAGGATATTGACGAGGTAACATTTTATTTCAGAGTAAAAGAAGAGAGGGAAAATGTTAGCATAGCCGTATCATCAGATGGAAAAATAGTTGCCGAGAAAAAGGAAATGATTGTAAGACCTGCTGAAATGGTTAGAATAGGAATCAAATCGGAATTGCTTAAAGAAACTGAAAAAGAAATAAGGGTAGATGTGAGGGGATGAAATGGAAAGCATAATATGCATTCAATGCCCTGTCGGATGTAAAATCAGCGTTGATAATATTGGAAAAAAATTAAAAATTACAGGAAATAAATGTAAGAGAGGAGAGGAATATGCCTTAAAGGAAATAAAAAATCCGGTTAGGATATTGACGACGACTGTTTTTGTTGAAGAAGGCATACAGAAAATGTTGCCTGTTAAAAGCGATAAAGAATTGCCAAAAAATTTGATAAAGGAATGTGTGAAGGTATTGGCTAAAATAAAAGTAAAAGCTCCGGTAAAGCAGGGAGAAATTATTTATAAAAATATACTGGATACAGGAGTAAATATTGTTGCAACCCGCAACATGGAAAGGAAAAAATGAAATATATTATGGCTATTGATGCCGGCACAACTGGCATACGCGCCATTATTTTTGACCATGATTGCAACATAGTGTCGCAATCATATGAAGAAATTTCCCAGATTTTTCCTCAGCCAAGATGGCATGAGCAGGATGCAGAGGAAATCTGGAAAAAATGTGTGGATGTAATGAAAAAAGCAATTAATGAAGGGGGCATAAAGGCAAGGAATATTGAAGCAATAGGAATTACAACACAACGCTCCACCAATTTACTATGGAGGACAGATGGTAAGCCAATTTACAATGCAATTACTTGGCAGGATACAAGAACTGCGGAAATTTGCAGAAAGATGGATAGAAAAGGAAAGATTGTGCTTGCCAGAGGAATTGGAAACATTGTTAAAAATGCAGCAAAGCTTTTTAAAGGGATAAGAAAAACTAAGACAGGAGCAAAGCTAATTACTGCATCCAGCATATCTTTTAGCCCTGCTTCATCATTAGCCCATACAAAATGGATTCTCGATAATGTTAAAGGAGCTAGAAGAGAAGCAGCCAAAGGAGAAATTCTGTTTGGAACGATTGACACATGGCTTGTTTGGAAACTTACTGGCGGCAAAATACATGCAACAGATTTCTCAAATGCAGGTGCAACAGGAATGTTCGACATTTTTGCTTTAAAATGGAACAAAATTTTTCTGGATACATTTGATATTCCTCATGAAATTCTTCCTGAAGTCAGAGAAACCGCTGGAAATTTTGGAACCATTCACAAAAAAATTCTCGGGGCAGAGATACCTATAAGAAGCGTCGTCGCTGATCAACAGGCAGCTTTATTTGCAGAAGGTTGCTTCAATGCAGGCGATACAAAATGCACTCACGGCACAGGAAGTTTTATAGACATGAATATTGGCAGCATTCCACCAGCTTCTTTACATAAACTCCTGCCCTTCATTGCCTGGAAAATTAATGGGAAAGTAACCTATATGCTTGAAGGAATGGCCAATACAACAGGAGCAGCTATTCAATGGCTGAAAGATAACCTAGGAATAATAAAAAATCCGGAGGAAACAGAAAAAATGGCTTATTCCGTGGATGATACAGGAGGAGTATATTTTGTCCCGGCCTTTACTGGCTTATCCTCTCCATACTGGGATCCTCATGCATGTGGTATGGTTATTGGACTCAGCAGAAAAACGAGAAAGGAGCACATTGTAAGGGCTGTTCTGGAAGGGATTGTCTACAGATGCAAGGATATAATGCATGCAATGGAAAGTGACACAGGCTTAAGAATCACATCCATAAAGGCGCATGGAGGAGCATCCAGAAATAATTTTTTGCTGCAATTTATGGCGGATATGCTGAATGTAAAGGTTGAAAGACCAAAAATTCTTGATGTGACTGCCCTTGGCTCCGCATTTCTTGCGGGACTGGCAACCGGCTACTGGCAATCAAAAGAGGAAGTTATTGAAAAAAGAAAAGTTGACAGGGTTTTTGAGCCAAGCATGGATGAGGAGAGAAGAGAAAAATTATATGATGGATGGAGAAAGGCTGTTGAGAGAGCAGCCAGATGGAATAAACCATAAAAATAAAAAATAACCATTCGTTTTATTTTATGCTGAAACTATTGCTGCTATTTGTTATATCGTTTTTTCCTCCCGTTGTATATGCCATCTGGATAAGGAATACGGAAAAATATGAAAGGGAGCCATGGCGAGCAATATTTACTGCTTTTTTATGGGGTGCCACTGTGGCAATTATTGCTTCCATTATTCTTGAAATACTTCTTGGTATCCCCGTATATGCCACAATTCATGATTACACTGCATATTCCTTCATTCTGGCGGTTATAATCGCTCCAATTGTTGAAGAGTTTACAAAGCCTTTTGCTTTATCTTTAAAGGTTGTGAAAAAAGAGCTAGATGAAATCGAGGATGGTTTCATTTATGGAGCTGCCGCAGGCCTAGGTTTTTCCGCAACAGAAAATCTGTTTTATGCAATGGGATTCATATCTAAAGGACTCCTGATATTTGCAATTCTTGTTGCCATCAGAACAATAGGAGGCTGCTTACTACATGCCTCTGCCACAGCATTTACCGGATACGGCTATGGAAAATCACTCCTGCAAGGGAAGGGGCTGATAGCAATTTTACCATTCTTTGCTATGGCAATAGCAGCTCATTCATTTTACAATTTTGTGGTTTCGTTTGAAATGCTTGGGGGATTCATTGGCATTGCTATAGCCATTTTATTTGCAATTTCATGCATAAGATATGTGAGGAGAAGAATAAAAGAGCTTGACGAAGAGGGAAAGGAAAATACATTAAGTGAAATATATTGAATTGTTGCATTTTCCTTCACAATAATCTTTTTTAATAGTTTCAGCATTAGCATTTATGAAACTGCAGGTTTTATTTGTGGCATTGTTGTTAGCCATTCCAGCAGTTGGTGTTTTTGATACTGCAACAAAAAATGAAGAAAAATTATTGGAAGAAGAGCATTTTTCCATCAGCAACCATATAGAAATAAAAGAAAACAATGAATATGCACATATCATTGCTAACGATTGCGATTATTTACGCAATCCTGGCTATCCAATGCTTCCATACTACACAAAAACTTATGTATTTCCAGCAGGAACAAAAATAA
>JAJRYN010000060.1 GCA_024275755.1 archaeon
ATAGAGCAGATGCATCGTGAGTTTGGCAACGCTGGCGGATGGAAATTCATTGAAGAGTGGCAGATTGAAAAAAATTTGCAACATGATATAAAATTCCTGAAAGATTTAATTAAAAAGGGAGAAAAAGCTCCTCCAAAAGGAGATGTTATTTTGAGCCCGTATATAACTGGTTTGATTGCCCATGAAAGTTGCGGCCATCCTTTTGAAGCAGATCGCATTCTAGGAAGAGAGGCAGCTCAGGCTGGAAAATCATATGCCTCCATGGAGTTAATGGGCAAGAAATTTGCAAATGAATGTATAAGCATTGTTGATGATCCTACATTGCCAAACAGCTACGGCTTTTACAAATATGATGATGAAGGAATTAAAGCAAGAAAAAGATTTTTGATTAAGGAAGGCATAGTAAATGAATTTTTGCACAATCGCCAGACAGCTTATGAAATGGGCTGCAAGAGCAATGCAGCCTCAAGAGCAACATATGGGAAGGAGCCAATTGTTAGGATGGCAAACACATATTTTGCCCCGAGAGATTACAGCTTGGAGGAAATGATAGAAGATATAAAACAAGGCGTGTATATGGTAACATTCATGGAATGGAACATTGACGACAAAAGAATAAATCAGAAATATGTTGGAGAGGAAGCATATATCATAAAAAATGGCAGGATAGAGGGAATAGCATATCATCCCGCCATAGAAATTTCCACATTTAATTTTTACAGGAAGGTGGATGCTGCTGGAAAAGAATTGCAATTTTATCCTGCCACATGTGGGAAAGGTGATCCGATGCAGGGGATAGAGGTTTCAACTGGTGGCGTGGATTTAAGGCTT
Organism: archaeon; assembly: GCA_024275755.1. Lineage (GTDB taxonomy): Archaea > Thermoplasmatota > E2 > UBA202 > JdFR-43 > JdFR-43. Next base: position 832 of record JAJRYN010000060.1, read on the forward strand.
AGAGATGTGGCGATAAAATGATCGATTTGCTGAAGAAATATGATAAGTTCGTGGCAATTGAAAGAGAAGCAATTAGCAAGCAGGTTAGGTTTTATAATAGCAGGATAGGTGTTCTAAAGGAATGGAATGTAAAGGAAATGATAATATACATATACAGAAATGGAAGACTTCTTAGCGTTTCCATTGAGGATCCCAACGAAAATAAAATTAGGAAGGTGTTAGATAAAGCGGAGGATATCTTTAATTATCTTTCTGGGGCACCATTTGAAATTGGAGAAAATAGAAATTATACGAACAATAAAATTTTTGATGAAAGTGTTGTTGATGAAGAAAAATTGCTAGATAAAGCAAACGAAGCCATAAATGAGGCGATAAAGGAAGCGAAAGAAGTGGCAGGGATTTTATATGGCACCACAGAAAAAATAAAAGTGTATAACTCAAAAGGTATAACATGCGAAGATAAAAACAGCATGGCATATTTGTCATTGAGAGCAATGAATGATGGCGCCTCGGGTCATGCAGTGAGCTGTTCAAGAAGACTCGATGCCATAGATACAAAAGCTGGCAGAGAAGCGGCAGAAATTGCAGCAGATGCAAAAGATGCAAAAAAGGCGATGGAGGGACAATATGATGTTTTGTTTGCTCCCCTCTCATTTGCAGATCTGGTTTCCAATTTAGGAAATTTTTCCTCCGCTTTCGCAGTTGATGCTGGCTATTCCTTCCTGGCAGATAAAATTGGTAAAAAAGTGGCAAATGAATGCGTAACATTGTATGACAGCGGGGTAGAAAGAGATGGCATATCCTCAAGAAAATTTGATGACGAGGGCGTAGCCACAGCAAAAACAAAAATCATTGAGAATGGTGTGTTAAAAACATATCTGCATAACGGCACGACAGCAATGCTTCACAACACAAAAACGACGGGAAATGCCGGCATAGTAGCGCCCCACCCCTGGAATTTGATTATCAAGGCAGGAGACTGGAAAAAGGAGGAGATGATTGAGGAAATAAAGGAGGGGTTGCTTATAACAAACGTATGGTACACCCGTTTCCAAAATTACCGCAATGGAGATTTTTCTACTGTTGCAAGAGATGCTGCATTCTATATAAAAAATGGGGAAATTAAGCACGCTGTTAAAGGCATAAGAATAAGTGACAATTTGCAGAGAATTTTTGAGAACATTACAGCATTATCAAAAGAAATAAGGCAAATTTACTGGTGGGAGGTGGAAAATCCTGTATTTGCTCCATATGCTCTGGCAAAGAATGTAAGAATAACTACGTCATAAGCTTTTTACAGAATCCATGGAAGGTCATTAATATTTGCATAAATTACATGCATTTAGAACCCCTTTCCAACTCCTTTTTATTTCCATATTTTGTGAGATGAACTAAAGCAAATCAGCAATATGTTTGGACGCTCTGTTTATTTTTCTTATTGATTCCTCCCCTACCTTTTTAATGATTTCCTTGCCAGCCTTGGATATTTTTATATATTTCATAGATGCTGCATCTTTTATCATTCCATCTGCTCTTTTATTTCTTGAAATAATTATTGTTTTATCTCCGATAATGCCAGCAGAAATATCAGAAGATGTGCCTGTATAATCAGGACATAAAAGACAACCAATTTGTAAATATCCAGTTATTTCCTCAAATGGTATCTCCACCGTTTTTTCTCCTATAAATTTAAGGGCTTTGGGAGTAATTTTGACCTCCTTAATCGATGAAATTTCCATGTCATATTTTTCTTTTATATAGTTAAGTATGCTCTCTTGAGCAAATGTTCCATAACAAAAAAGACTAATCAAAAAGTCTATTCGATGGCTGAAATCCATTTCCAGCAAGGGAAAGGTTTTCATTTGTCTCAAAAAGTGTATTTGACAAGGAAGACCCACAATTGCCATCCTCTTTAAATCTTCATTTTCTATAGTTTCTTTGAGTTTAGAGGTGAATGGTAACACCTGCCATTTACTGCCAGCCGTTTTTATTATTTCTTTCTTGCTCTTTGCAACAATAATCTCTCCTTCTAATCCTTTTGTTTTTCTGGCTACTATAACACCGTCAACAAAATTTTTATCTATAAGATAGCATAAAAACGCTGTAATCGCTCCCCCCGACACATTTTTTTCAATATTGACTTTTTCTGAAACCTCCGCCAGATATACACCAACATATTCTCCGATAGGATTTTTTAAATACCAACTTGGCATCATTTCAGGTACCTCCTTATTACAAGTTGAG
>JAJRYN010000061.1 GCA_024275755.1 archaeon
AGTCTTCGAACTTAAAAAAAGCATTGGTATCATAACCATAAATTTTGCATTTGGAATTTTTGACATTGCAATAATTGAAGAAAAGCAAAATGAGGTCTTAGTGAGAGTAATGAGTCAATAAAACTTTCTATTCCATTATTTTTTGTAACATCTTTTGCTCCAGCAAACATTTTAAATTCCTTTGCATTTCTCCTTAAATGCTGATAAGAAGCAAAGTAATAAAATATGGGGATGATATAAATACAGATGTGATATTTCCAGGGAGATATCTTGAGATTGTTGATGCTGAAGAAATGGCAAAACATGCAATGGAAGACTTAGATGAAAATTTTCTAGAGAAAGTGAAGCAAGCAAGAATAATAGTTGCTGGCAAGAATTTTGGTTGCGGCTCCTCCAGGGAGCAGGCGGCAACATGCCTGAAATATGCTGGTGTGGAAGCAATTATAGCAAAATCGTTTGCAAGAATATTTTTCAGAAATGCAATTAATCAGGGGCTGCTGGCAATAGAATGTAAGGATGCTGATAAAATCGATGATGGAGATGAAATTGAAATCGATACAGAAAAGGGGGAAATAAGGAACTTAAGTAAAGGTGTAACACTAAAAATAAAACCCCTGCCATCTTTCCTTTCAGAAATTATTAAATCAGGTGGACTTATTGAATATATGAAGAGGAGGGCTTAAAATGAAATATAAAATTGCAATGCTACCGGGAGATGGTGTTGGTAAAGAAGTTATGGAAGCAGCTCAGATAGTTCTGAATGCTCTGGAACTGGATGCAGAATATGTATATGGCGATATAGGCTGGGAATTCTGGAAAAAGGAAGGGAATCCATTACCAGAAAGAACTGTAGAATTGCTAAGAGAAACAGACTGCGCATTATTTGGAGCGATAACTTCAAAGCCGAAGAAGGAAGCGGAAGAAGAACTGCCGGAATACCTAAGAGGAAAGGTTGAGTACTTCAGCCCTATAGTAAAGCTTCGTCAGCTCTTTGACCTGTATGCAAATGTCCGCCCATGCAAAGCATATGCGGGTAATCCATTGAATTATAGAGAGGATATAGATTTGGTTATTTTCAGAGAGAATACCCAGGGCTTGTATTCAGGTGTGGAATTTTATCCGGTTCCAGAAGAAATTAGGAAAGCACTGGAAATTCATCCAAATATGCAAAAGTTCAAAGAAGTGCCAAATGATGAAATGGCTATTTCATTGCGAATATTCACAAGAAAAGGATGCCATCGTATAGTGAAAAAAGCCTTCGACTATGCAAAAGAAAATAACAGGAAAAGCGTAACTGTGGTAGAAAAGCCAAACGTTATCAGAGAAACATCTGGAATGATGATTGAAGAAGCGAGAAAGCTTGCACCCAAGTATAAAGGCATTGAATACATGGAAGCCAACATAGATGCAATGGCAATGTGGCTCATCAAAAATCCAGAACGCTATGATGTCCTTGTATCATCAAACATGTTTGGCGATATTATCTCTGATCTAGCAGCACAGCTCGTCGGCGGACTGGGCTTTGCATGCGGCGGAAATATTGGAGATGACTATGCTATTTTTGAACCAGTTCATGGCTCAGCCCCAAAATATGCTGGAAAATATGTTGTCAATCCAATAGCTATGATTCGCTCCGTTAAAATGATGCTTGACTGGCTCGGAGAAAAGAAGCTGGCGGAAAAGCTTGAAAGTGGTATAGCAAAGACGATAAAGGAGGGCAAGGTAAGAACATACGATATGGGGGGGAACGCGTCCACGCTTGAAATGGCCGAGGAGATCATAAAGAATATGGATTAACAAATAATGTGTTCCGCCCCTCTTCTTTTTTGCATTAAAAATTTAAATAGAAACAGATTTAGAATCATGAAAAAATTTGTTGTGCTGGTTGTTGTATTGTTGTTAGTCATTCCAGCAGTTGGTGTTTTTGATACTGCAACAAAAAATGAAGAAAAATTATTGGAAGTAGAGCATTTTTCCATCAGCAATCATATAGAAATAAAAGAAAACAATGAATATGCACATATCATTGCTAACGATTGCGATTATTTACGCAATCCTGGCTATCCAATGCTTCCATACTACACAAAAACTTATGTATTTCCAGCAGGAACAAAAAT
>JAJRYN010000007.1 GCA_024275755.1 archaeon
AAACTATTGCAAAGCTGTTTTCCCACATTCCATGGTAGCGAGTAAAATAAAAAAAGTTTTCATCGGGGCTTTTTATCAGTATTGCATCCACTTTCTCAAATATATCTTTTATATCGCTCATTTTATCGCCTTTATTTTATTGCACAACTCTGCAATTTCCTCTGGCGGAAGTTGCTCAACTCTCTTATCCATGAACGGGAGCTTAGCAATTTCTTCTTTTTCAATTATTCCTTCCATAACCAGAGCATTTTTTATTTTTTTCCTCCTATGCGAGAATAATGCTCTTGTTACCCTTTCAAAAAGCGCTTCATCAACATCGAATCTTTTTCCTATCGGTATAATTTTAACAATACACGAATCAACTTTTGGTTTTGGACGAAATGCTTCCTTTGGCACATGTTCCAGAATCTCGCAATCCGCCCTATAATAAACCATTACTGAAAGTCTGGAGTATTCTCTGCTGCCGGGTTTTGCAACCATTCTTTCAGCAAACTCCTTTTGATACATTAGGATACCAACATCAAATTTTTTCTCCAGTAGTTTAAAGGTGAGAGGAGAGGAAATATGATACGGGATATTGGAAATAACCTTGTTGAACTCTAGTTCATTAAAATCCACTTTTAATGCATCACCGTGAATAACTTCAACATTCCTTATTTTTTCAAGTTGCTTTATGAATCTCTTATCAATCTCAATCGCAATTACTTTTGCTATTCTAGCAATTTTTTTGGTTAAAATGCCATTTCCAGCACCTATCTCTAAAACCACATCATCTCCACACAAATTTGCATATTCAATTTGCCTTTCTGCCACTCTTTCATCAACCAAAAAATGTTGACTTAGTTTCATCTCTTGATTAAAGGTGGTCTGGTAAAGAGACGATATTTTTCATTCGGATTTTCTAACTCTTCCAATATTCTTTTTGCGATTATTTTTTCCGGACTATGAATCGTTTTAACTCTTTTCTTAATATCCTCAAAACTTTTGAATGGCTCCTTTTTCCTTTCTTCAAGAATTTCAAGCATTGTTTTTTTACCTAAGCCTGGTAGTAATTCTAGAGAATGAAAACGAGTCGTGATAGGAGGAGATTCATTAAAAAACTTCACAAATCTTTCTTCATTATTCTTTATTATATCAAGCAATACGTAAAAAATTTCCCCATGAGCAGTTGGTGTCAAATCTTCGTAATTAACTCTACCTTTAACCTTTGCAATTTTTTCTCTTTTATCTAGCTCTTTACCGACATACACTCTTTCTCCTATCGAAAGTGTAACATTGGGTTTGGGGATTAGTTCTAGCAATGTGAATTGATTTTCCCCTATTCCATATGCTATAGCTCCCCTCCTGTGCCCAGGCCTCCCCGTTGGTAAATAATCCAAGATATAAACATAATCCTCCATTTATCCCTCCTAAATATATTGCCTCACCAATTCTAATATCTGTTCTATTTCTTCGTCAGAGGGAATATAAGTTTCCTTAACAAATATTGCAACTACTTCTTCCTTATCTTTTGGCAACAAATCTGCTATTTTGCATGCCTTCTTTTCGTCTATTTTTCCAATTTCCATTAATTTTTTCGCCAATTCTCTGGCTTTTTTAGCGGGCAATTTTGCCACTTTTTCGCTATGCTCAAGGGCTATTTTCTGCTCTCTATTTAGCTCCTGCTTCTTGCTTAGCTTCGACAGCATTTCTTTAACTTCAGAAATTAAAACGACTTTCATGTTACCTTCCTCAAATGCTCTGGAAATGCTATAATATGTTTTATTTTTCTTTTATCTCTGATTTTGATTATATATGCTCTTCCTTGCTTGCCAACTACCTCTCCCGTCAGCCCGTGATAACGGGGATGAGGCATACCATGATGTATAGAAGGATCTATAACAATTGCCACCTTCTCTCCATTCTCAAAATTCTGCATCGCCCTAGTAATAACATTGGATGCGCCCTTTCTTATCTTTTTTGTTAATTTATTTCTACTTTTGCTTCTAAATCCTCTCGATCTCTTCATCTTCATCACCTATATTTATCACATCTAACTCTTCAACTTTTATATCAACCCCAGCCAACTCGCTTAACGAGGGCGTTGTTCTTCCTTCATCTCCTGTTATCAACTCCTTTATGTATGTGCCCGATTCGGCCGTTATTATTAACGTTGCTTCATTCATTCCCATCTCCTCTATTCTCATATCTATTATCTTCCTATGCCTAACCTTATCTGCCCTTCTGTGCGCAACCCTCTTTGGGGTTCTTTGCTTAATTATACTACCCCTTAATGCATTTACTGCTTCATTAATTTTTCCATTTTGTTCGAATTTTATCTTAACCCTGTATGTTTTAGGATATTTCGCCGCTTTTATCTTTTCAATTTCGTCCCTGCTTGCATATCTTAGGCCAAGGACTTCGACTTTTCCCTTTGCATATTGATTTATTAATTCCTGCAATTCATTTAAGTTTATATTTCTTTTTCTCGGTTCTTTTAGCTCGAGTATGAAAGGGCGGCCGTTTCCGAGCATGAGAACATCTATATCTTCTCTTCCAGCACCGTGAAAATCCTCATCCTTTGCCTCAAAAACTTCCAGTGCTTTGGCAGCGATAAGCTCTTCAACACTTTCCTCATACATCTTTCCCCTGTAGTTGCAATATTCACATCCTCGCCCTCTACATTTTCTGCAGTACCATTTTGTTTGAGGAATGCCTCTTACAAGTTTTCTGTATCTGCCATATATGTAGACGGGCCTTACATCAAGTTCTACAAAATCATATATTGTATTAACTATTGCAACAATATCTGGGTGAACAAATTCTGCCGGCTTATCAACTTTTTTGGCAACCATTTTGCCAACCTCTCTATTTATTTCCCTTTTAATTGATTCTGCATATGGAGTTGCTATTTTATTTTCTCTATCCAAAATTTCTTCATCCACTTTGCAACCTACCAAGAAAGTGTTGAATTCATAATCTTTTAAAGCTTCAATAACCATATCAGCAAATTTTTCTGTCTCTGCCATTAAACCTTGGCAAAGCCAGCATTCTTTATAATCCACTGGCTCCATTCCAAGCAATTCCCTTATTTTTTTCCCTCTTTCCTCATTTGTTATACCGTGCTCCACTTTAGCAAACTGTCTACCTAAGCATGAATCGCATAGCTTGTATGATGCAAGTTTCTTTGCATCTTCCAGTATTTGCTGCATTATGTTGAAAAAGTGAAAAGATAAAATAATTTTGCCTTACTCCTTTATTTCTTCTCTTATCCTTTCCATAAGTTTATTCATGAAAAAGAGATTGTGAAGAGTTGCAAGTCTCATACCAAGTGGTTCTTTCTCTTTAAATAGATAGTTAAGATAATCGAGAGAGAAATTTCTGCAGGTGTAACAATCGCATTCTTCATCTATTGCATCGCCTTTCACCTTTCTCTTTCCCAAATTGATTTTTCCTTTGCTCGTTAAAATAGTTCCATGCCTGGCATTTCTTGTTGGAAAAGCGCTATCAAATATATCTATTCCCTTCTTAACACATTCAATAATGTCCTCTGGAGATCCGACTCCCATGAGGTGACGGGGTTTTTCTCTTGGCAAAAGCTTCGTTGTTATATCCACCATCCTGTGCATCTCCTCCTTTGGCTCTCCTATACATAATCCGCCAATAGCAAATCCAAAGAAGTCCATGGTAGAAATTTTTTTGATGCAAAGACGACGTAGATCCTCATATATGCCACCCTGCAAAATTGCAAATATTCTTTTTCCTTGGCAGCGCTCGGCCCATTTTATTGTTCTTTCCACTGCCTTTTCTGCTCTTTCCCTACTATATGGATATGAAGGGCAATCATCTAATGCAAACATAAAATCGCTTCCGATTTTCTCCTGCACTTCTATTGATTTTTCTGGCGTGAAAATTTCTTCTCTGCCATCTGGCATTTTGAATACTATGCCTTCGTCATTTGCATATGCAGGAAACTTTTTAATTGATTGAAAGCCACCGCTGTCAGTAAAAATTATTCCATCCCACCTCATGAATTTGTGCAGCCCTACTCTGCATACAATGTCATATGCTTTCCTGTAAATATGAAGGGCATTTACAATTATTGCTTTGCAACCCACTTCTTTTGCTTCACATGGAGTAATAGTCTTTATGCACGCTTTTGTTGCAACGGGTAAGAAAACGGGCGTTTCAAGAATAACATTACCCACCTTTATTACGCCTGCTCTTGCCCTTTCCTTTTCAGCAATTATTTCGAACATTTTAATATCAGCATAGCATCTCCAAAACTCAGGAATTTGTAATCTCTTTTCAACGCTTCCTCATAAGCTTTCATTACTCTCTTTATCCCCTCAAATGCAGCAGTTAGGAGCAAAGGAGAGGACCTTGGCATATGGAAATTTGTTATCATACCATTTATTGGAGACTGAAATTTATAGCCGGGGGAAATAAATAAATTGCTCCAACCCGATGAGGCAATAACTTTGCCATTTCTGGAAGAACTTTCCAAAGCTTTAACGGTTGTTGTTCCCACTGCAATAATCTTGCCTTCCGCACCATTTATTTTCTCTGCAGCTTCCTGGCTTATGCAATAATATTCCTTCTCCTCCTTTACTCTTTCCACAGGCATAAATGTCGCCAAGCCCACATGCAGAGTTATAAATACAATCTCCACACCCTTCCCCCTTATCTTTTCCATCAACTCTTTAGTAAAATGCAAGCCAGCTGTGGGAGCAGCTATAGAGCCCTTTTCCCTTGCAAAAACTGTCTGATACCACTCCTCGTTTTCAACCTCTCTCTTGATATAGGGTGGTGTAGGCATTTTCCCGATTTTTTCTATTTCATCAAAGGAGAGAGGAATGGAAACAATGCATCTTCCCTCATTTTTTTGCAAAATTCTGCATTTATGGTTGTCTAAAAAAAAGTTCATTCCTTCCCTGTATTTTCCTTTTATCAAACATTCATAATTTTCTCCTTTCTTTCCTATAACCAAAATATCAAGTTTTCCTCCTGTCTCTTTTCTTCCCATAAGTCTAACTTTCATCACTCTGGAATCGTTCATAACAATAACGTCTCCTTCGTTCAGATATTCAACAATCTGGTAGAATTTTTTATGCTCTATTTCATCATTTTTAAGAACTAAAAGATTGCAGTGATCTCTTGGTAATGTAGGCTCCTGTGCTATTCTTTCCCTGGGCAAATTATAGTTTAAGTCTTCAAGCATTATTTTTCTTCTTCAAAAAAGGCAATCCAGTTTTTTCATTAACCTTTACTTCATATCCCTCTGGCAGTGGACATGGTGTGGCATTTTCTGGCTGTTTTTTACTGAAGAAATATATTCGTTGCTTTCTTCCTCCTCTCAAAACAACTTCTTTGGTATATAAAGTATAATCACCCTGCTTGTACACTTCTTCCTCAATTGCCTCCCACTCTGGCAGTTCTTCTTCAATTTCCACTTCTCCTTCTTCTATTTCTTCTCCTATCTCGAGAACTTCCACTTCCTCTTTTATTTCTTCTTCCTTCTTCTCTTCCTCCGATTTTTCAACTATTTTTATCTTTGGCTTTAGCTCCTCTATTTCCATTCCTTCAGTAGCAACGATTTTGCCGTCTTCCACTTTCCATTTCGGTATCGCTTTCTCTGCCGATACGACTCTGTTAAGCCTTGCACATACAGTGCATAAATATTTTCTTTCTTCTTCTGGCACTTCCTCCTCACATACACTGCACGGTAAATAATCCAGCACTTGTCTCAGATGTTCCATTTCATCCATTGTAGTATAAGGTAAATTCAAAATAAAAATCTTTTGATGATTTGAAGGTTATTGAACAAATGAATGAATGGGCATCTGCCAGCATTTTGCATACATGCAATTTCTGTTATTGTCGCAAAAACAATTCATTCATTCTGAATTTTTGACAAACCCGATGACTTGAGAAAGGATAAAATATCGTTTCTTTTTTATTGTTCTCAGACATTCAAGAATTTTCCTTTCCATTTTTTCAAATTTGGAACCATTCCTGCAACATCAAATTTTTATATACGAAATCTTTTTTCCTTGAGGGCTCGTAGCTCAGCTAGGTAGAGCGGCAGGCTCTTAACCTGTTGGTCGGGGGTTCGAATCCCCCCGAGCCCGCTACTGGTCTTATCTTATTTTTCGACCAACGATGTCGATTTTTTGGGGGGTGTTGTTTTCTTCTCTTAGGCTTGAGTTTCAAGGGGTCCTCAAGGTTTGGATTTTCCACGGCTTTCTTCATATCCGTCTCTATTATGTGAAGATAAATTCCTGTCGTTTTGATGTCGGCATGCCCCAATAACTCCTGCACAACTCTGATATTAACCCCGGCTCTCAGCAGATTCGTCGCGTAGTAGTGGCGTAGCGAATGAGGATGAATCCACGGCAGCCCCGCCTGACGTGCCCTCTTTTTGACGATGCTTCTTAGGTAAATCGGAGAGATTCTGCCTTTTTGTGTCGTGAACAGCGCTCTTTTGTCCGTGTCGAGGCGCCAGTACTTTACATAATTCAGCAGGCTCGGGACATTCCTTCCTTTCAGTAAGTCGCGAGGGATGGGAACATGCCTCACTTTTCCTCCCTTGCCCCTTATTGTCATTATTCCATTTACCCAGTCTATGTCATCGAGGTTGAGGTTGCAGAGCTCCGTTGCTCGCAGGCCAGTTTTATATAAGGTAAAAATGATTGTTCTGTCTCTTTTGTCGGCAGGTGTTTTACCCTTGCACGCATCCATGAGCTTTTTCAAATCGCTTGTGAGCGGTATTCTTCGCGGTTTGAACGCTTCCCTGTATTTTTTGAATTTTAATTTAAATCCCCTGAATTTGCACCATCTGT
>JAJRYN010000062.1 GCA_024275755.1 archaeon
ATTCGTTGATCTTGCAAACAATGATGCTGTCGCAAATGAACTTGCTGCAAACTATAATGTTGAGAGAATAACAACAATGAAAGAGATTGTGAGCAAGCTGCAAGAACTTGGTGGAGAAAATTATGTGACTGTAACATCATTTACTACTAGCGAGGGTTACTTTGCTCCTGCTGCTTATCTGGCAGCGTATCATGGCTCGCCAGTAGTAAGAATAGGAGAAATGGGCGAAGCATATTACTGGGGCAATGTAGCTCATCAGTGGATGTTCTATGCAGGCGATTACTATCACGGCACTCGCTCCATAGGACATCTCCCACAGGCAAGAAAACCAATAATGGATTACATTAAGGAAGGAGAAATTCCACCGATGGGCCTAGATGCAGAGTTGAGATGGTTCAGAAGAGTTGTTGAGGGTGTTTTTGAATATGCGCAGAGTATCGGAGTAGATACAAGTGGCATGGAAGCATATGGATTCGTAGCTCCAAAAACAGATATCCGCTTTACAGTTCATCATGCGCTCTTCGGCAACGAATCAACGGCTGGCCAGTTCCTTGGTAAAACACCTGGCGAGCTGGCTGCTCAGGTTGTAAGAAGTGTGCTGTATCCAGCAATAATATTTGCAAATCCATATCGCAACTTAACAACATCTTCATTGATGAACTTCCAAGATGGTAACCAGGCTACAGCAAACAATGGAGAGAGATTTAACGCATATACAAGCAGATATGTAGCTCTTTACTTCAATGCATTTGGAAGGGAATATCGTGGACACTGTGCATGGGATAACCTGCTGGTCGATCAGAATAGAGGTGCATCACTCTACTACTATAGCGGACACGGAACAGGAGGAGGAGGAATAAGCTATCATCCAGAATTTGCAGGCCCAGACGCATGGCGCGGATATGCATACTGGCAGGGTAAGACTGCAAGGAGTGGAGGATTCACATGGTATGACGTAGATCCACCAAATCAGTATAACTTGGTGCATTTCAAGTGGGCTGACTATTACTGGGAGAATCTGCATAGCGAGTTCGTTGCGTGGATGAGCTGTACAACATTTGCTCATTATGGCCCAGAGATATACCTGGAGCATGGCGCTGTTGCAGCATATGGAAACGCCAATACAGGCTTGTCACCACACTGCGAAATAGTGGACATACAGTTCTTCAAGGGATGTGTATATGAAGGAAAACCGATAGGCGTGGCTTTCAGTGAGATATATTGGAAATTCGAGAGAGACTTCACAACCATGGATCCAACAAGCGTGTATGGAGGATTTGCACTCAGCCTCGACAGCGACTGGGTAATCTATGGAGATCCGATGCTCTATCTGTACAGCCCAGAACACTGGGTAGAGCCTGAGCCAATTGACTCACCGCTCTAAACCCCCTTTTCCTTCTTTTTAAATTTTTTCTAAAATTTCTTCTGGAGCGTTTGCTATTTTTACCAATGCTTTTGCTTCCATGATATGTAGCTTTCCCGGAATTATAATTGAATGAGGGGTTTCTCCAAAATCTTCTTTTATCATATCCTTCATATATCCTGCCCTCGCCATAGCATCATCAGCTGAGACCCTAGCAACAACTGCAATCAGAGTATCTTCCCCTAGAACACCTTCTCTTCTCCTCCTTTCCATTTCCAGAAGTATTTCCATTGCCTCATTTGCCGTCATATAACCATCGGTGGTATCAAGAAGAAGCAATGAATGCAGATTCATTTTCATATTATCCTTTATCGCATCATATGGAGAAAGAGGGAAATAGTTTTCTGACGGCCTGGCAATGCTCACAACCTTACCAAATTTATATATCTGCAGACCAAGCAGGCTTGCGGAAGCAGAAACAATACTTACTCCATGTATCACCCTCGTTTCTATCCCTCTTTCTATAGCACGGATTCTTAAATCAATATGGGTTGTTGCTGCCATTGGATCGCCACCAGTCAGTAAACATACATGGCTTCTTTCTGCCTCATTTAATAAAGTCTCACCATTTTCCACTTCCTCCCTGCTAAGTACTTCAATTTTTTTTCCTATCTGTTCTTCAATTTTTTCTATGCTCACACCCATCTTACTCGTATAAAATTCTGCATAAAGCTTGTCACATTTCCTTGCTTCTTCCAATCCCTTCAATGTAATGTCTTTCTCATCCCACAAGCCTAAACCAATGAATGATAACATAAATGGTAAATACAATACCATTTTTATAAGATGTGAAATATGTTTGTTTGGTTGTTCCGAAAGAAAGGGCAGAAAAAGTGAGGCAAAAGCTAATCGAGAAGAACTTGTTAATAAAGAAGGCAAGGATAGAGAGAGATGAAAATTATGTTTATTTCCCTATAAAGAAGAAAGTAGAAATGGAAGGATGTTTATTAACTGAAAAAAATTTTGAGGAAACTGAAAGAAAAAGTTATGCAGATATTTTAAAGGAAAAGGGTGTTAATGTTGAATCAATTTCAATTGACTTCATAGGAGACATCGCCATAATAAGGCTAATGAATGATTCATATGCCAGAGAAGTTGCTGAAGCGCTAATGGAAGCAAATAAGCATGTTAAAACTGTATATCTCGATAGAGGAGTTAAAGAAGATTACAGGGTGAGAGATTTACAACATATTGCAGGAGAGAAAAAGACGGAAACCATACATGTTGAATACGGTGTAAAAATAAAATTGGATGTTACAAAAGTTTATTTTTCTCCTCGTTTGGCAGCGGAAAGGATGAGGGTGGCACAGCAAATCGAAGAAGACAGCATTGTCATAGATATGTTTGCAGGTGTTGCTCCATTCAGTTTAGTAATAGCCAAATATGCTGTGCCAAAGAAAATATATGCAATAGATAAGAATCCGTACGCCATAAAATATGCCAGAGAGAATACCAGAATAAATGGGGTGGAAAGTATAATTGAAATTATAGAAGGAGATGCAAAAGAAATTGTGCCTAAGTTGCCAGAGGCAAATCATATCATAATGAATCTGCCCCACAAAAGTTTTGAGTTTTTGCCGTTGGCGATGAAAAAAGGAAAGGTATTACATTATTATGAAATTCTGAAAAGAGGCAGCATAAAAAAAAGAGTGGAAGAGATAAAAGCTCTAGGCAGAAAAGAAGGATACAGCATAGATATAAAAAATGTTAGAGTAGTTG
>JAJRYN010000001.1 GCA_024275755.1 archaeon
AAACTGCACAGAAATGACATACCATGTTCTGTGAGACTTGATCCCATAATACCCGGGGTAAATGATGCGGAGATTGAAGAAATTGTTGGTGCTGTCTCATCTTATGCCAAGCATATTGTCGCTTCTACCATTAAGCCAAGGAATGATTCAATGAAGAGATTGAAAAAGGTTATGAATGTCGAAAAATATGAATGGACTAAATATGGAAATTCTTTTTATCTTCCGAAGGATTTGAGATTTGATTTATTGAAAAGAGTGGAGGAGGCGTGCAGAAAACATGGCTTATCTTTCGCTGCATGCAGAGAAGGATACAAATTTAAAGCAAAAAGTTGCGATGGAAGTCATTTAATTGGAAAATGAAAATTAAAGATAAATAAATGTAAATTTTTATATACCAAAACTCTATATCCTCTTGATGTTAGCTTTCATAGCTTCGACAGTATTTTGTTTTGTTATGTGGCTGTTGCTCACGTTTAACGGCAACTTCTGGCAAACAGATGAACTTGTTGCGGGCATTGTAATGGCGTGCATTGCAGGTTTTGCCTCTAGAAAAATACTTGTAAAGGATTTTAAACTGGCGAACCCTAAAAGATGGCTTTTTATTTTAGCCTATTTGCCTCGCTTCTTCTATGAAATGGCAAAGGCGAACTTCGATGTTGCCTATCGTGTTCTTACAGGCAGAATAAATCCAGGCATTGTAAAAATATCTCCTGGATTAAAAAGTGATGTAGCCATAACAACGCTTGCAAATTCAATTACTTTAACTCCAGGAACCTTAAGCGTAGATGTCGATGAAGAAAAAAACCTGTATATTCACTGGATTAATGTGAAGGAAGAAGTATTGAAAAAAATGCCCCGGGATTATAAGCCCATTTGCTCCAATTTCCCGGATTGGGCAAGGAGGATAGGAGAATGAATCCGTTTATGATAACACTGGTATTGGTAATGTTATCGATTGCAATAGCAATAATAAGAGTATTGCTTGGGCCAACTGTTCCAGATAGAGTAGTTGGATTGGACACAATAAACACTCTTGTAATTGCCTCCATGATTTTATTTGGAGTGGCAAAAGAAGAAATTATTTATATAGATGTTGCCATAGTTTACGCTCTCCTTTCTTACATCACAACCTTGTTTATTGCAAAATATTTGCAGGGAGGGAAACTATGATTTGGGAAATAATTTATATACTTCTGGGAATAGGCGTGGCATTTAACGTACTTGCTTCAATAGGCCTGCTTCGTTTTCCTGATGTCTATACTCGTTTACATGCAGGCACAAAATGCACAACATTTGGAAGTATATTTATATGTCTCGCCGCCATGATATATGGGTTATGGAAATGGCATGTTGGCGATAAACAAATGATTGCCATTACAATTCACACCTTCTTTGCTCTAATAGCAATTTTGTTGACAAATCCAACTGGAGCTCATGCAATAGCAAGAGCGGCTCACAGGAGCGGTATAAAGCCAGTTAAAGCGGTTGTGGATGACCTGGAGGGAAAAAATGTTTGAAATGAGCTTATTTGAAATATTGATAATACTGCTTTCGGTATTTATGATAGCATCTGCCATTATTGCAATATGGTTTAAAGATTTGCTTGCAAGTGTGATAGCACTGGCGGTAATGAGTTTGCTGCTATCCTTATATTTCTACATTCTTCACGCTCCAGATGTTGCCATTGCGGAAGCAGGAGTAGGAGCCTGTTTGACAACGGCAATATTGATAATAACAATTAAAGCAACAAAAAGAATGGAGGGTGATGAAGAATGAAGAAACTGGCTTTTATTGCATTTGTTGTATTTCTCTTCTTTTTGTTTTACTCAGCATATGAAATGCGCGACTTTGGCAATCCGCCATCGAATGTTAGAGAAACATTTCCAGATGCGAAATATAAAGTAACTATGGATGACAGGATAATTGGAAAATACAATACTACAACAGGAGAATGGGAATATGGAGCTGTGGAAGAAACCGGTGCAAACAATGTTGTGACAAGTGTTGTCTTTGATTACAGAGGATATGATACTCTTGGTGAGGCTACCGTGTTATTTACAGCAATAGCTGGCATTATGTTGCTTTTCGGGAGGGAGAAAAAATGAAAAATGAGGAAATGAATGAAGGAAAAATGACCGTTATTGTCCAAACAATAGCAGCTTTGTTGTTTCCCTTAGCACTAATCTTTTCCTTCTACGTCATAATGCACGGGCATCTAACACCTGGAGGAGGTTTTCAAGGAGGGGCAATAGGAGCATCCGCAGTTGTTTTACTTATAGTTGCTTATGGAGTAAAACACGTTGAAGAAAAAATGACAGAGGGAGGATTTTCTGTATTTGAAAGTCTAGGAGGCTTAATATTTGTCGTTGTTGCAATCTTCGGGTTATTTTTGGCCACTTCTTTCCTGGCAAACTTTTTGGTAAACGAGCCAATATTTGGAAAGATTCCAGGGTGGGGACAAGCTCCATTGAATAGTGGAGGTATTTTACCAATTTTAAATATTGCAGTTGGAATGAAAGTTATTGGTGGACTATCAGCAGTTGTTCTTATACTCGCCTTAATTTCAAGGGAGGGTGAGGAAAAATGATTTACAATTTGCCTTTCCTAACAGTTGTCGCCTTAATAGCAATAGGAATATATGCAATTATTTTCAAGAGGAATCTTATAAAAATAGCAGTAGGCATAACAATATTGGAGAGTGGAGTAAATCTATTTTTGATCACTCTTGGCTATAGAGAAGGTGGTGTAGCTCCAATATTTACAAATTTGCCGCCTGGCATATCCCCAGATCAAATCCCAGAAAAAATGGTTCTGCCAGTTCCTCAGGCTTTAACACTTACAAGCATTGTCATAGGAGTAGCTGTTCTGGCTTTGATTCTTTCGTTCACTATCAATATATATAGAAAGTACGGAACCCTTGATGCTGGTAAAATAAGGAGGTTGAAAGAATGAATGTTATGGAACATCTGCCGGCTCTGATTATTGCAATTCCATTGCTAGCTGCTTTTTTGACGCCTCTAGTGGACAAAATAAGCAAGAAAGTGAGAAACGCCGTTGTATTCATTGCTTTAGCCGCTACCTTCATCTTAACAATTTTTCTTGTTCAGGATGTTTTTGAAAATGGAATAATGATATATGTAATGGGTGCATCAAATCCAACTCAAACCATACCAATGCAGGCGGCAGTTCCAATAAGAATTGTTCTTGAGATAGATGGGCTGAGCGCCTTCATGGCTTTAATAAGTGTACTCATAGCATTGATTGGCTTAATTTATTCATTCTCTCATGTAGAAGAGAGGGGAGGAAAATTCTACACTCTATTTTTGCTGATGCTCGTCGGAATGCTCGGCATGGAGCTAACAGGTGACTTATTCAATTTATTCGTATTCCTTGAAATTGCATCAATAGCATCTGCAGCATTGATAACATATGAGTTCAAAAGAGGGAGTACAACAGAAGCTGCCTTAAAATACATTGTAATTTCGTCAATAGCTGCTTTGTTTGTGCTGTTTGCCATTGGGTTGCTATATGGAGAATATGATTTACTAAATATGGCGGCGATAGCAAAAGCAATCAAAATTACAGGCTTGTCAAATATAGATATGATTGCCCTCATTTTATTCTTCGCAGCCTTTGCCATGAAGGCAGGGGCGGCGCCAATGCACATGTGGATGCCAGATGCTTATGGCGAGGCGCCAGGAGCAGTTTCAATGGTATTGATTGCAGTTACACAGGCAAGCTTATATGCATTACTCAGGGTATGTTTCACAATATATGCTGATAACCTCCATGTGGTAATCCCGGCGGCAATAATCATTTTCGGCTTGATATCAATCTTTATAGGAGTT
>JAJRYN010000063.1 GCA_024275755.1 archaeon
AAAAAAATCTGGAGGAACTTTTGCTTATCAAGCCAAAAATAGAAGAAGGGAGGATACTGGCAGAATCAAAAACTGTAACAAGCTGTATGGATTTATCAGATGGATTGGCCTCGTCACTTTACCAATTGGCGAAAATAAATAATGTGGGCTTCATAATTTACGAAGATATGATGCCGGTGGCGGAGATGGCAAAAAAACATGAAAATTGGCTTGAACTTGCATTATACTATGGAGGTGACTATGAACTTTTATTTACTGTGCCAGGAGAAAAAGGAAAAGAACTGGAGAAAAAAATAGATATAAAAAGAATTGGCGAAGTTGTAGAAGAAAATAAAATCGTACTCATCAAAGAAGGAAAAGAACATAAAATAGAAGATAGAGGATATGAGCATTTTAGAATGTAAAAAATTGCAAAAGACAAAGATATTCTGATTGCTGCTGTATTTTTTATCATATGGAAAAATGAAATCCCCAAATCCACATGACTTTTAAACTGTGCCACTATTTCTTTCATGGCTCTTGTTTTGGGTGCTGGCAAAATGGGCATTGCCATAGCGCATGATTTGATGGAGCATGGTATAGAAACAAGGATTTGTGATGTGATGCCAGCAGACATTCCAAACTTCTTTATTCTTGATGCTAGAGATGATAAGGCTATTCTGCAGGAAATGAAAAAGGAGGATGTTGTAATAAGTGCATTACCTTATGATTTTAATTACAAACTGGCAAAACTTGCAATAAAAGCGAGGACAAACTTTATTGATTTAGGCGGCAACAGCTATATTGTTGAAAAAGAGCTTGCATTGCATGAAGAAGCAAAAAAAGCGGGCACAACGATAATTCCTGATTGTGGACTTGCGCCTGGAATGACAAATATTATTGCATATTATGTATGGGAGAATGGAGAAAAAGAAGTGCATATTAGAGTTGGAGGGTTGCCCCAGAATCCAAAACCTCCTTTGAACTATGCTTTATTTTTTTCTATTCACGGCTTAATAAATGAATATCTGGAAGATTCAATAATTGTTAAGAGTGGCAGAATATGCAAAGTTGAGTCACTGACAGGCATAGAAGAAATAGAATTTGAAGGATTTGAAAAACTTGAGGCGTTTTATACCCATGGTGGCACGTCAACATTGCCAAAAACCCTTGCCAGCATAGAGCAACTGGATTATAAAACAATACGCTATAAAGGGCATGCTGAAAAGATAATGCTGCTTAAGCAGCTAGGATTTTTTGATGATGAAGCAAGAGAATTTACAGAGAAAATTTTGGAAAAAGCTTTGCCAAAAAATGAAAGGGATGTTGTTCTGGCAAGAATATATGGCAACGAAGCAAAAATGGAACTTATAGATTATCATGATGGTAAATTTTCAGCCATGCAACGCACCACTGGCTTTCCAACTGCAATAATAGCAAAAATGATTTTGGACGGCATGACAAAAGAAGGAGCTTATCCACCAGAATTAGTAATAGATGCTGAAAAATTTATGAAGGAGTTGAAGAAAAGAAACATTGTGTGGAAGAAAAACTAATATTCCAGCCCTTCTATTCCTTCTTCTCCTTTATCATAGTAATGTTTTATTTTTTTCATTTCCGTTGCCAAATCTGCAAGCTTTATTATTTCATCTGGAGCATTTCTGCCAGTAAGCACTATATGGCTTTCATTCCTCTTTTCAATTAAATCGACAACATCCTTTATTTCTATCAGCCCCATTGATAATGCAACGTTTATTTCATCCAGAATGAGCATGAAAGGCTTTTCAGCCAGCTTTTTCTCTGCAAATTTAAGTGCTTCCTTTGCCATTTCATAATCTTCCTTACTCGGCCTGTAAACAAAACTTTCCTTTCCAAATTGATATATCTCTATGCCTTTCACTCCCGCCTTTATTTCTCCATAGTCGCCCTTTTTCAAAAATTGGATGATAATAACTCTTTTTCCGTGGCCTGCCGCTCTCAAAGCCATGCCAAAAGCTGCTGTTGTTTTTCCTTTTCCTTCTCCAGTAAAGACAATGATTTTCCCTTTCATTTTCTTAGGAATTTCTTTATTTTTTCCATTCCCTCATCGCTTACTGCATTGGCAATTTCTTCCATTGATGCCTTCTTTAAGTCATCCAAGCTAGTTATGCCTATTTTGAAAAGAGCCTCAGCATCTTTTCTGTTTACCACTTTCATCAATTCATTTATTATTTTTTCTTTATTGAGATAGTTCTCTATTGCTTTGTGCAGTCCCTCTGCTGCCAAATTACTGCAGTGCATTTTTATTGGTGGAAGGCCTTCTAAAGCATCTGCTATGTCATTTCTGCTTATCTTCATTGCTTCTTCCAGAGTTTTTCCCTTTGCAAGCTCACTGAGCATTGAAGAAGTTGCTATCGCTGCAGCACATCCCATTGTTTCCCATCCTATCTTTTCTATTTTTCCGTCTTTGACTTTAATGTATATGTACATTACATCTCCGCATACTGGATTGCCAACTTTGCCTACAGCATCTGCATCTTCAAGCTTTCCTTTATTGCGTGGGTTTAAGAAATGTTCCATTACTTTTTTTGAATACATCCTATCCCAGCTGTTTTTCGGTTATTATTTTCAAGGACTTTGGTATTTTTGTTACCTCTCCTAAGGCGGTAGCTATAATCTTCTTAACCTTATTTTCATATGCATTATCTATGAGGCGCTGTGTTATAATTCCGTCAAATATTATTACTGCTGGCTTTTCCTTTGCAATTTCTTCAATTAGCTTTTCCGTTTCAACTCTTTTTATTTCCTCGCCTTTATCATTTAAAAATACAGCAGTGTGATTGCCTTTAACTTCCTCAAATATTTCCTTGTATACTCCATATTCTCCTTCTGCTTTTTTCTTTTCCCTTTTTATTCCCGCATTTTCCATGTATTGATCGGCTGGCACCTTATTCTTCAAAGCTTTCATTATGAGCTTATAAGAAAGCTCTTCCACTTCTCTTGTAGGCGGAGCCCTTGCAACAAAGTCAATATCTGCCACTTGCAATAACTCTCTTAACACCAATTCGCCGCCTCTATCTCCATCAACAAATGCAGTTGCAATTTTTTCATTGCACAAATCTATGATTGTTTTTGGAATGCTTGTTCCCTCTACAGCTATGGCATTTTTTATGCCATGCCTCAGCAGATTAACAACATCGTTCCTTCCCTCTACAATTATTATTGCATCACTTTTTTCAATGTTCGGCCCTGCCGGCAGTCTTTCAGGCCCATAATATACAATTTCCTCAACCTGCACCGACTGCTTTATTTCTTCTGCCAAATCAGGCATTTCCTCCTTGCTCTGCTTGATCATTTCTTGCAAAATTTGCTTCGCTCTCTCAACAAGCTTTTTCCTCTTTGAGATTCTTATGTCCTCTACCTTTTCAACTTTAATTTCAGCTTTGCACGGGCCTATTCTGTCGACGCTTTCAATAGCTGCAGCTACTATGGCAGTCTCTACTTTTTCCAGTGCAGAAGTTAAAGTGAGCTCTCCCTCGCTTTTTCCTTGTGTCTGTTTCAATTCAACTTCAATTCTTCCTATTCTGGCTGACTTTTGCAGATCTCTCAAATCAAGCTCATCGCCCATTAAACCTTCTGTCTGTCCAAAAATCGCTCCTATAACATCACTTCTATCAACTACTCCATCCACCTTTATTTTAGCCTTAATCAAATATTTTGCCGCTGAAGGATCTAATGACAATGATATCACCTCCAATGAATCAAATGCTTTAATGCCAACCATTATTAAAACCTTACTGCTACGAGATTTAAAAAATATTAAGGATTTTTAAAATCTAGCAAATAAAAATGAGTAAAAAATCCGTATTCTACAGATAAAAAATTTTTGTTACATCAATTTGTCATCTTTTGAGATGAAACGTTGTTACGAGAAGTTCCCAAAAATGAGTATGAAGGACTTTCTGGTGCAACCATTTCATTCATTTTATTCTTCATTTTCCTCAATCTTTTTGTACAATGATGATTTTACTTTATATGCTAAAAAACAGGCATGCACTCAGAAAAAAGGAAGCAAAGGATATACTGGAAAAATTGAACGAGATGCTTGGGTGTAGGATAGAAGGAGACGTGGAGACGGCAGATTATGATGATAAAAAATTGCTTTTTATAAATGGAAAGTTGTATGGATTTTTTATTGAAGATGAGCCATTTTTGAATGTCGAGGGATTAAAGCAGTTTAAGGCAACAAGAAGATATGTTACAGTTGATGACGGAGCAATAAAATTCATTCTGAATGGAGCAGATGTTATGGCTCCTGGCATTGTTGATGTAGATGAAAAAATAAAGAAAGGAGACATAGTATGGGTGAGAGATGAACGCGGTTTGCCACTGGCAGTTGGAAAGGCTTTAATGGATGGCGAGGAAATGATAAAAGCAAAAAAAGGAAAGGCAGTGGAAAATCTGCATCGCATCGGCGATGAAATATGGAAATTGAGTAAAGAATAACCTGTCCATATTTTGCGTTAGTTATTTACGTTCGAAATTTATAAAAATAAGGGAAACATGAAGAGAATATATGTCGCAATTGCTATTATATTTCTGATTAATGCTTCCATAGCTTTTTCTCTATCTTATAATGATGATGGCTTGCAGGATTCTCCATGGCCAATGTTTCAGCATGATGTTAGACATACAGGAAGGAGCGAATATGATACAAGCGATAATGTTGGCATAGAAAAATGGAAGGTAAAATTAGAGGATCCTGTAAAATCAACCCCTGCCATAGCGAAGGATGGTACAATTTATGTGCAAACTCGGAAACATTTATATGCGATATCCTCGGATGCAAAAATAAAATGGAAGGTAAGAAATGGAGACAAGTTTTCCTCTCCTGCTATCGCAAAAGATGGAACGATATATGTTGGAGATATTGCCGTATTGCCAAACGGAACAATAAAATGGAGGCTGGGTATTGGAGAAGTGGATGCATCTCCTGCTATAGCAGATGATGGAACGATATACATTGCGAGTTTCAATGGCTACCTATATGCTGTCTCTCCAGACGGAACAATAAAATGGAGTTTCAAAACGAAGGAGGGTATAGTTTCTTCTCCTGCCATTGCTGATGATGGAACAATATACATAGGAGATATAGGTGGATATCCCTGCTATTTATATGCAATTTCCCCAAATGGAACTTTAAAATGGAAATTTGAAATGGGAGGAATAAGGGCATCTCCTTCTATTGCTGAAGACGGAACAATATACATAGGTTCAGATGATGCTCGTTTGTATGCCATATATCCAAATGGCACTCTAAAATGGAAGGAATCCATAGGAGGAATGCCAAATCGTGCTTCTCCTGTAATAGGAGAGGATGGAACAATTTATGTTGGTTCCGGAAGTTTCATTGGTGCAGGAGATATTTATGCCCTTTCTCCAGACGGAAAAATAAAATGGCGTATAACAGGAATTGGAGGAAATTCACTGGTTATGGGAGGAGATGGAACACTGTATATTGGAGCTGAAGATGACTATATCTATGCAATAAATCCTAATGGGACAATAAAATGGAAAATACAGCCAACAAGCGATGAAATATATGATGGTTATTATCTGGCTTGCGCTCCAGCAATAGGAGAGGATGGAACAATATACATAGGAACATGGTTCTCCAGCGAAAAAGGCGATTGGGGATATCTTCATGCAATAAAGGATGGAATGCCTAAAGGAATAAAGATAATTAGACCGAGAGAAGATCACCTTTATATCTTTGATAGGGAAATAATGAAATATCGTCATACATGCATAGTTGGATGGGTAACTGTGCAGGTTGAGATCACATCTGAGGAAAACGTTGACAAGGTTGAATTTTATGCCGGATATAAGCTGAGATACACAGATTATTCTCCTCCTTTTGAATGGAGATGGGAGGCATGGAAAGAAAATTCAAAAAACAGGTTCTTCCTTTGGGATTATATACTCATAGCCGCAAAAGCATATTATAATGATGGAGATGCTGCTGCAACAAGATGGAAAAGTGTGGAAGTGTTCGATATTTCTAATCTGTTTAAAAAATAAGAAGATAGAGAAAGGATGTTTGATGGATATTATTGATTTAGAGCATGAATATCTTTTTCTCCCAAACCTTTTTATTTTTTTACTTCATCCATTCACATGGCTGAGATGAAAAAAGCTATAGAGGATTTTCAGGAAGCAATGAAAATGCTGAGCAAGAATAACCCTGAAGTAATGCGCGACTTTAAAAAATTCATGGATTCTGTGCTGAAGGAAGGATATCTCGATACAAAAACTAAAGAGCTTATTGCCCTAGGAATGGCTATTGCTGCTCGCTGCAAGTACTGCATTGGAATACACGTTGAAAAGGCACTGAAAGCAGGAGCAAGCAAAGAGGAGATACTTGAGGCAGCTACAGTAGCAATTTTGATGGGAGGAGGACCAGCATTAACATATATAGCGGAAGTTAAAAAGCACTGGAGGAATTTGGATAAATGCAGCTTTACATCCATTTCCTAGGAACTGGAGGCTCGTGGCCAAGCGTGCAAAGAAATGTATCAGCGGTAGCTGTAAAAAGAGGGGGAGAAATAATTTTATTCGATTGTGGAGAAGGCACACAGAGACAAATTCAGAAGTCAAAGCTCAGTTACATGCAGATTAGCAAGGTATTCATAACCCATTACCACGGCGATCATTTTCTCGGCTTGCCTGGCTTTATTCAGACTCTGCAGCTGAATGACAGGCAAGAAGCGTTGCACATATATGGGCCGAAGGGAACAGAAGAAATAGTTGATACAATCATACATCTCGGCTATTTCAAGCCAGATTATGAAATTATTGCCTATGATTTGAAGCCAGGAGATGCATTAAAATTTGAGGGTTACGAAATAAAATGCATTGCCGCCTGCCATAACGTGCCCACTTTAGCATATTGTCTGGAAGAAGATAAAAGACCCGGCAAATTTAACAAAAAGAAGGCGTTAGAGCTTGGAGTGCCTGAAGGCCCTTTATTCCGAAAGCTCCAGCAGGGACAAAGTGTAGAAGTGAATAGCAAAATAATCACTCCAGATATGGTACTAGGGCCTCCTCGCCCCGGAAGAAAAATAACAATATCTGGAGATACGAAGCCCTGTCGGCGTTTAATAGAATTTGCAAAAAACAGCGATGTTCTGATACATGATGCCACTTTCGATTCCTCCCTAGAAGACAAAGCAAATGAATACGGCCATTCGACGGCGAGGCAAGCAGCAGAGATAGCAAAGGAGGCAAATGTGGAAAAGCTATTCCTTACGCATATTAGTCCTCGCTACAGAGATGCAAAAATACTGGAAGAAGAAGCAAGAGAAATATTTCCAAATTCTTTTGTTGCTGAAGATTTCATGGAAGTGGAAGTAAAGCTGAAGAAATAATAGATATAAAAAGAGGAAATGGATTTTATTTTATGATTCTCGGCATTGACATAGGGGGAAGTTTTACAGACATGCTTTTGATGATTAAAAGAAATTTTCATCATTATTCAACATTTCAAACTTCACTTGAAAACATAAGTGAGGAAATTGAGAAAGTGATACATGAGAAAGAAATAGAGGCGGTTGGCATAGGAATTGCAGCATGGCTCAGGAAAGGAAAGATAGTGCATGCTCCGAATCTTCCTTTCAAAAGTTTTAATTTACAGATAAATCTTCCATGCATTATAGAAAATGATGCAAATTGCTTTGCATATGCGGCAAGCAAAATTTTGGGTGAGGAGAATCTCATAGGCATTACAGTAGGCACGGGAATAGGAATGGGTATTGTTATAGAGGGAAAAATTTACAGAGGCGAGGGAGCAGCAGGAGAAATAGGACATAATGTTATTGGAGGAAATGTTGAATGTGTATGTGGCGGAAAAGGCCATTTAGAATGCTATTTTTCAGGATGGAGCATAAGAGAAAGACATGGAAAGGAAGCAAAGGAATTGTTTGCAAAAGGAAAATTTCCATATGATGAAAACTTTGAGATTTTTTGCAGAGCTGTTGCCAACGCTGTAATGCTTTTTGATTTGCCGGTTGTTGCGATAGGGGGAAGAATAGGAGGAAGGCTTGAAAAGGAAAAATTGAATAAAATTTACGATTTTCTCCCCCACCAGTTTAAGCCAGAAATAAAGATTATAAAAGATGATTTTATGGTAGCGAAAGGCGCTTGTTTTCTGGCAAAAGAAATATTGAAATAGCCATGTGATTTTCATATTTGGATGGCCCGGGTGGTGTAGCGGTAACATAGGGGACTGTGGATCCCCTGTCTCGGGTTCAAATCCCGACCCGGGCCCTTAAAACAAATAGAAAATTACATAACACTTGGTTATTTTCAAAAGTATGGCATTGAATCAAGCGAAAACATATGGAGGGGTTGGGGCAATACTCAGTTTAGTTGGCATATTCATACCGTATATAGGCTTTATTGCAAGCATAGCAGGTGTTGTGCTCATTTTACTTGCAGTTAAAACTATATCTGAAGAAACTAAGGATGAAAGCATATTTTCAAATTATCTCATTTCCTTTATCCTGCGTATTTTAGCTGTTGTTGTTGCAATAATTGCATTCATATACTTTTTTGGCATATCATATCTTGTAGAAATAGGGAGATTCCAACATTTTGAAAGGCTATCATTAAAACGATTGCTAGTTGGCATAATCATTGCCTTAATCATCTTCTGGATTTTTGAAGTTATAAGCTTCATTTTTTTAAAAAAGAGTTATGAAAGCATTGCCAGATATACAAAAGTGGATTTATTCAGAACAACAGGATTGCTCTATTTAATAGGTGCTGCCACACTGATTATCCTTATAGGTTTTCTAATTATATTCATTGCCGAAATACTGGAAATAGTCGCGTACTTTTCATTGCCTGAGAATTTGCCCGAGGGAAAATCTACTGCTCAAATATAGCCCTGTATTCTTCTACAACATCCTGCATAAACTTCTTCATCCCTTCCATTGTTTTGTAATGATTAATCATTTCCTTGATTACTGCAAATGGTATCGTTGCTATATCAACGCCCATCTCCGCCACTTTTCTTACCTGTAACGCATTTCTCACGCTCGCTGCAATTATTTTTGTTTTGAAGTTGTAGGCGCGATAAATTTTAATTATGCTTTCAACAAGCTCAACGCCGTCATAAATGCCTTCATCGCTATAATCAATGGATGACATCTCCTCATATAATTCTGCCACATTACCTTTTTTTTCTTTTCTCTGCATTTCCTCGATTTTTTTGATTATGCTGCCATCAAAAACATCCCATTTTCCAAATTTTATGCCAAGCTTACTCCTTATATAATCATCTATTCTGCCGAGGAAAGGGCTAACATATGTTGCTCCTGCTTTTGCTGCAAGCAAAGCTTGTGTTGATGTCATAACTAAGGTTGCATTTGTTGGTATACCTTTTGCATTCAATTCCTTGATTGCTTTTATGCCCTCAAAAATTTCATCTCCTTCATTTATTGCAGTATTCACTGGTATTTTGATTACAACATTGTTATTAACATGGTTAAACTTCTGATAGAGAATTTCTGCTTCCCTAACCATATCCTCTGCCTTTATCGCCTTCACTTCCAGGCTTACTGGCCCATCTACGGCTTTACATATTTCCCTGATGTAGTCCTCCATGCTTATTTCCATTCCCCTGCTCTTTAATTTCTCAACCGCCTTTTTTATTAAAGAAGGATTAGTTGTTACTCCATCTACAATGCCCCACTTCTTTGCTTCCTTTATTTCATCTAAATCAGCGGTATCAACAAATATCTGCATGGGTGTGAAATAGAAGGCAAAATAAATAATTTGTTGACATCAACTCTTCTTGATCAATTCCTTTGCTCTTTTTACAATATTTTCTGCCGTCAAACCATATTTTTCCATGAGTTGCCACGCTTCTCCACTCTCTCCAAAAACATCATTCACTCCTATTCTTATCATCGGCACTGGCTTTTCTGCTATTGCCATTGCCACAGCATCTCCCAAGCCACCTATAACAGTGTGCTCTTCACATGTTATTATTCTTCCTGTCTCCTTTGCTGATTTTTTTACTAATTTCTCATCCAACGGCTTTATGGTTGGCATATGAATTATTCTCGCATCAATTTTTTCCTTCTTCAGCAAATCATGCGCTTTTAATGCCTCTGCAGTCATTGTACCTGTTGCTATTACAGTGATGTCGCTCCCTTCCCGCAACACATATCCTTTCCCAATCTCAAACATTCCATGCGTTTCAAATAATATTGGAGCATCTGCCCTTCCTATCCTAACATAACACGGCCCATTGTGCTCCGCTATTGCGGGAACAACATCTTCCATCTCTGTTGCATCTGCAGGAGCTATCACAACCATATTTGGCAAGGCACGCATCAAAGCAATATCTTCGAGCATTTGATGACTGGCTCCATCTCCTCCAACAGATATGCCAGCATGAGTAGCGACGATTTTTACATTTAATTCAGGATATGCAATTGACTGGCGAATGGCGTCATAACTTCTTCCTGTAGCAAAAACAGCGAAAGTGGAAGCAAAAACGATTTTTCCGCATGCTGCTAGGCCAGCGGCTACCCCCATCATGTTTGCCTCTGCTATCCCCATGTCAAAAAAGCGATCTGGAAATACGGTGCCGAATCTCTTTGTTTTTGTCGATAAAGCTAAATCAGCATCTAAAACAACGACATCTGGATTTCTTCTTCCCAGTGCAATTAAAGCCGAGCTATATGCATCTCTCAAATTCCTTTTTTTATCTGTAATGGCTGCGTCAATCATTTAGCTCACGCTCCGCCTGTTCCAGCTCGCTCATAGCCCTTATATATTGCTCCTCGCTCGGGGGCTTACCATGAAATGATAAAGTTCCCTCCATGAAGGACACTCCTTTTCCTTTAATTGTATTTGCTATTATAACTGTTGGCTTTTCATTCAGTTTTATTTCATGAAATGTATCCAGAATTTCTTCAATATCATGACCGTCTATCTCTATAACATCCCATCCGAATGCCTGCCATCTCCATGCCAAAGGCTCGAGATGCATTATTTCCTCAGTGGGTCCATCTATCTGCAATTTATTTCTATCCAGTATGGCTATCAAATTATCTAGTTTGTAATGAGATGCTGCATTTGCTGCCTCCCATATCTGGCCCTCCTGCACTTCTCCATCCCCCAAAATCGCAAATACTCTGTAATCTTTCTTATCTAACTTTCCAGCAAGAGCCATTCCAACTGCAACGCTAAGCCCATGGCCTAATGAGCCAGTGGACATATCAACGCCTGGCACTTTCTTCATACATGGATGACCCTGTAAAAAATGCCCTATCTTTCGGAGATTTTTCAGCTCCTCAACAGGAAAATATCCTGCTAAAGCTAAGGCAGCATATAAGGCAGGGGCGGCATGCCCTTTCGATAATACGAGTCTATCTCTGTCTGGCCATTTTGGGTCTTTTGGATTATGCCTCATCTCATGAAAATAAAGGCATGCCAGAATATCTGCCACAGATAAACTCCCTCCTGGATGTCCTGAACCAGCCCTGTAAATGGATTCTATCACCCACTTCCTTATTTCCAGAGCTTTTCTTTTAATCTCCTTTATAAGTTTTTCATCGTGCATTTTATAATGAAATAGAATTCAACTATTTATTGATGATGGCTATATGAATTGGAGACAATAAAAATTGAAAAAGAAAGAAGAAGATTCTCTCAGTCTTATTCTTCATTTTCACTGGCTTTCTATTCATTTCCTCACTTCCCACTTCTTCAAATCAAGGACTTTGGAAAGAGTGCTTCCTCTTCTTATCTCTTCCCTGATTCTATTCTCTCTCTCCATAACATTTATTGCCCTGTTTGCAATCTCCTGTGCCTCTTCCCTTGGAATAACAACAACGCCGTTATCATCGCCAACAATCCAGTCTCCTTTCCTTACAATTTGTCCTCCGCATATAATCTCGCATCCTATCTCCCCATGACCTTTTGGCTCTCCTGCTTCAGCTACAACCTTTTTTGCAAAAACAGGCAAATCCATCTTTTCTATTATATGTGCATCTCTTACTGCCCCATCTATCACAACACCTGCAATTCCTTTTTTATAAGCGCTTAGCGTGGCCAGCTCCCCCCATACTGCCTGCCTGCCTTCACCTGCCTGAACAACAATAACTTCTCCCTTGCCAGCAACATCTATTGCCTCCACAACTTTAGCCCAGTCACCATCCATTGTTTTTACTGTCAAAGCCTTGCCCACCATATGTGCTCCTTTTTTGATTGGATGTATTCCACGCATCGCCCCTCTATTATGCATTGCATCGCATATATTGCACGTTGAAACTTTTGAAAAAGCATCATGCAGCTCATCTTGCGAATATTTTTTGAATTCGCTGCTTTTTATCTCCACACCCTCCATAGCTTTTTTTATCAACTCAGTCGCTTTTCTTGCATCTTCTGCCTTTATTATCGCTCCACCAACAATCACAATGCTTGCTCCCTTTTTTACAGCCTGCGATGCCATCTCAGCATTTATTCCGCCAGCAACAGCAACAGGCAGATTTGATGTTCTAATGGCTCTTTCAAGTAAATCAAAAGGATTTTTTCCCACCATCTGTTCATCTATAGAAGTATGGATGCAAATATAATCTGCTCCCATTTCTTCAATCTCCTTTATTCTTTTCTCAATTTCATCAATACCTATTAAATCAACCATAACCTCCATTCCATATCTTCTTGCCGCCTTGATAACTTCTCTAATTGTTTCATTGCTTGCCAAGCCAAGGATGCATATAACATCTGCTCCTGCCTTTGCAGCCATTTCAGCTTCTATAGCGCCAACATCTATTGTCTTCATATCTGCAACAATTTTTTTATTAAACTTCTTTAACTCTCTTACTATGTTCATTCCCTCTGCTTTTATTAATGGTGTTCCAGCTTCAAGCCAGTCAGCCCCACCTTCTATTGCTTCCTTTGCAATTTGAATTGCACGATGCCCATTTATTAAATCCAAAGCTACCTGCAGCAAAGCCATAATTCAAAAACAAAGGTGTATAAAAAAGGATATGGCTGCAATGGATGAAAAATTGAAGAATTTATTTCGCTGCAACTTCCTCTCCTCATAAAAAATTGAAAAGTTATTAATGTAGCATCATTTTTCTAAATGTGCTTGATGAGGAAGTAAAAAAAGAAATCGAAAAATTTAATGGGCTTATTGATGAGGAGGCAGCCCGCCTTCTTGTTATGGAAAGAATGGGAAAGTTAACACTGCCAAAAATAAATGAGCTGGAAGAAGGAAATGTGTCTCTCTATGCCAAAGTCGAAAGCATGAGCAGGAAGAAAAATGTGGTAAAAGCGGTTATAGGAGATGAAACAGGGCACTGCCTGCTTAATTTATGGCATCATAACGTTGGTATAGCCAGATATATTAAGGAAGGAGATGTTATAAGAATTGCAAATGCATGGGTGAGAGAGGGAAAATGCGGAAAGGAAATTAATGTTGGCAAATTTGGAATGATTGAAAAGGTTGATAAGGAAATAAAAACAAGCATTGATTTCGGCGTCAAGAAAGGGATATTCAGCTTGAAAGGAATACTCAATAAAAAATTTCCCACCCAGGTATATCTTGGTGATGAAGAGCATTTTACATGCAAGATAATTGTTGATTTTCATGAAATATATCTGCTCGATGAAAGGGCAAAAGATATACAGAAATTTAAGGAAGGGGAAAAAATAGCCCTGCTGTGGCTCTGCAGGAAAAATGGAAGGATATATGCAAATGAACTTAGCAGGATAAGGCGATTATCGCAAGGTTAAAAAACTTCTTTCCCATGTAATTTTAGGTGAATATGTGTCATTTGAAAGAATGGCTAGTTATATTGGCTTTTCTCTTATTATAGTTGCTGTGGTTCTGTTCTGGCTTCTGGATATCTTTTTTGGACTGATGTTCACAATATTTGTTGCCGCTGTTATAGTATGGTATTTAAAAACGAAAAAGAAAGGCGATGCTTATATGAGGAAAGTAGCCAATATAACAGGATGTGGATTCCAGAGTGGAGGATTTGGATACGGCTTTGTAGCAGGCTCTTATAAAGGGCATGATATAGAGATTAAGGTCAATAAAGATTATAATTCACTCCGTGGTATAGCTGGCTTTGCCATAAGCAGCACACTTCTAAACTCAGCAATGGGCGTTTTAGCTGGAATAAGAAATTTTACCAGTGTAAAAGTTAAACATAATGCTCATGTGGAAAAACCCTTCAAACTGGCTCCCAGAATATATGTTGACGAACATTTAATCCTATATCTTCCAGCATCTAGTGAAATTACAGGTTTGCCAAAACTCGATGCAAAATCTTTGGTTGAAGAAATAGACAAAATAATCAAAAAAGCCGAGCAAATAGAAGGCAAATAACCGAGAAAAATCAGTAAAAAAATTAAATATACAAAAAATTATTAAGCACTTGGGAAATAACAAATCGACAATTTGGGATGCGGGTGTGGTGTAGTTTGGTAACACAAAGCCCTGCCACGGCTTAGCCCCGGGTTCAAATCCCGGCGCCCGCACTGATTTGTTTTTTTGCCATCCTGTTCATTATTTTCAAAAAAACATGGAAAAGATATTCTGAAAACCAAATGGAGGATAATATTTTATATGCACGATATCCTTCAAGGAAATGCTTGTAAATTTCTTTTTTCAACCGCTCCTCATATATAGAAAAATCGATATTTCTGTAGTCGTTCTTGGCAAACTTTATTATAACATCGGCAAGTATTTTTGCACATATCATCGATGGCAGGATACCGTCGCCCAGCAATGCTATCACATGAGAAGCAGCATCACCAACCAGAGCGAAGTTTTTACTATATGGTTTTAGTGGCTTTGAAACTGGGAGAAAGCTGCCGTTCCATTTTATTTCATTACTATGCATTTCCTTAAACTTCTGGCTGTATTCTTTAAAATATTCCACCCTTGTTGTCCCTATGCCTATGTTCCACTCATCTTTTTTCGGAAAATACCATGAATAGCCATATGGTATAACTTCCTTTTTAAATTCAATATAACACTTATTTCTTTCCTTATCTATTTCCTCTGTAATTCCATACATTCCAACCCCTAAATCTGGATTTTTTATACCTAATTTTTTTCTTATAAAAGAATGTATACCATCTGCACCAACACATATCTTGAATTTAATTTCTTGTGGGAGTGCTACATTGCCGGCTATATCCTCACACTTTGTATTCATTCTTATTTCTCCACCTTTTTTAGTTGCCTGCCTTGCCAGCTCGGCTTCCATCTCTCTTTTATCGCATATTATGTTAGGAAGCGGATATTCCATGGCTCCATATTTTGTAGATATGATGGAACCTTCTGCCACATTTTCTATGCCCTTTTTGCTTTCATATAAATCAAAAAAAGCATAGTTACCAAGAAATGGTGTAACTCCTTCTCCGCATGCTTTTTTAAAAAAATCGTCATGCTCCTCAAGCAAAATATAATCAATGCCTTCTTCTGCCAGAAACTTTGCTACAGTTAATCCAGCAACGCCTCCGCCGATAATCAAAACATCTGTCTTTTCCATCCATTTGTAAATGCGCCCTATTTTAAATTTTTAATGAAATTTTGAAAGTGGTGGCATGATAATATTCTGCTCTGCAAACATCTCTGGCATTTCAATCAGAAATTTTTAAATAAGAAAATTATTATAAATAATAGGCAGGAGTGGTAAAACGAGGGAGAATAAAAACATCGAGGAGCTGCCAGAATTTTGTTTTTGGAGAGGGAAT
Organism: archaeon; assembly: GCA_024275755.1. GTDB lineage: Archaea > Thermoplasmatota > E2 > UBA202 > JdFR-43 > JdFR-43. The sequence goes on from JAJRYN010000063.1 coordinate 15,751, forward strand.
GGTGTGTGAATGTTGAGAAGTTTAAAGAGTCAGAATAAAAAAGAGTTGGATAGAAGACTCAATCTTTTGGAAGCGCTGTGGGGACTCACAGAGATACTTGATGATTCTTTTCAGGAAATATATAATTACGTATTGGAAAAATTATTAGATTTGACCCGAAGTAAGTATGCTTTCTGGGGACATGTCAATGAAGATAAGAACTTAATGACAATTTACTCAAGGTCTAATAAAGCAATGAAAAACTGTGAGATAGAGAGCGAACCAATAACATATTCTATTGCTGATGCCGGAAATTGGGCTGACTCTATCCGCCAAAGAAAAATCGTTATCATAAATGAGTATGAAAACCGCAATGGGGAGGAACTTTTTGAGGGGCATGTTGCTATAAAACGCTTGTTATCTGTACCTATTTTCAGCCATAATCGTGTAACTGCAATTGCAGTTGTTGCAAATAAGCTGGCCGAGTACACCCAAGAAGACGCGGAATATGTGAAAGTATTTGTTACATCAGCACAGGCCATTATAGAAAGAAAGAAAACGGAGGAGGCATTAAAAGAAAGTGAAGAAAAATATCGTCTGATGATAGAAAGTGTCGAGGACTATGCAATTTTTATGCTGGATCCAGAAGGACATATTATAAGCTGGAATTCTGGAGCAGAAAGAATAAAGGGATATAAAGAAGAGGAGATAATAGGCAAACATTTTTCCTGTTTTTATACAGAAGAGGAGATAAAGAACGGCAAACCTGAAAAGGAGCTGGAATTAGCTGTTGCTAACGGTAAAATCGAAGATGAGGGATGGCGTGTGCGCAAAGACGGCTCTTATTTTTGGGCAAATATCATTATTACAGCGTTAAGAGATGAGCATGAAAAACTTGTTGGTTTTGTTAAAGTGGTAAGAGATTTAACGGAAAAGAAAAGGATGGAGGAAATGCTTAAAGAAGAGAGGAGGCTATTTATTGGTGGACCTGTTGTTGTCTTCAAATGGATGGCAGGAGAAAATTCTATCCCTGTACTGTATGTTTCCTCCAATGTGAAAGATCAGTTCGGATACGAGCCAGAGGACTTTATCAGTGGTAAAATCAATTATGCTGATATTATTCACCCGGATGATATCGAAAGAATAAACAGGGAAGCAAAACTTTATAGAGAAAAAGGTGTCCCTTATTTTGAACAGGATTACCGTATTATTACAGCAAATGGCGAATATAGATGGGTACATGATTTCACAGTAATTGAAAGAGATTCTACAGGCCAAATAAAGCACTATCATGGCTATGTTATGGATATTACCGAAAGAAAGAAAATGGAAAAAGAATTGAAAACGGCTTATGAAAAAGTCAGGGAAACCCTTGAGCAAGAAAGAGAATTTAAACTACGAACAGCTCACTACTTTTTCAATCCAATTGCAATAGCAAAAGGTTATCTATCCTTAATTCTGGAGGAAGGATATAGCGAAGAGAAAATTAAAAGAGCAATTGATGCCATAAACAGGGTAGAAAAAGTTGTTCATAATGTAACAAAAAGAGGAAAAATTGTTGAATGAAAAACAGTTTCAAATTTAAATAGCGCTCCATTTAACATTGTGTTAATTACGCCTTTCGACCCCTGGAAAAGCAAATTATGCACATGCCCAAAAAAGTATTCATTCAGCCCCTATACTGGCTGTTCTCACGCCTGCATTTACTGCTATATAACTTCATACATTCCAAATGCATTTAAAGTACGCCTTAAAAAAGATTTGTTCCGGAGGTTGAAAAAAGAATTGCATAAGATTGACACTTTCATAAGCATGTCAAATAGTAGCGATCCATATGTGCCAGAGGAAAGAGATTTCAAAGTAACAAGAAAATGCCTGAGAATTTTTAAGGAGAATAGAATAAAGGTTTTAATAATAACGAAATCGGATATTGTGGCCAGAGATGTTGATTTACTAAAAGATATGATGGCAGCAGTAAGCATAACAATAACGACACTGGATGACAAAAAAGCGGCCGTTATAGAACCAA